>JADJTG010000014.1:0-300000 GCA_016711285.1 Sphingobacteriales bacterium | reverse complement strand
AAAATTGCTACTCTGACACTGCTTCATACAGCACGCATGTAGCACCTGTTTTAGCAACTAATTGCTACGGTTGTCATGCTCAAAATTTGGCATTGGGTAATATTGTGGTGGATAGCTATGCCACTGTAAAAGCCTTAGTTGATAATGGCAAACTAAAAGGTTCGGTTAATCACGAAAGCGGATTTTCAGTAATGCCGCCTTCGGGTCAAAAATTAGGAAGTTGTGATTTGGAAAAAATCAACGACTGGATTGCAGGGGGTGCTTTGAATAATTAAAGAAAACTCAGAAAACATTTTTTTATTAATATTAAAAAATCAAAAGAAGAAAAGATGAAAAAAATTATTTTGATTTTGTTGCTGCTCGGAATTTTGGGCGGCACATATTACGGCTATGCCGAATTTAATCGCGAAGCTGTCGATGTGAGCAAAGCCGCTGCCGACCTCAACATCAGCTCTACTGATTTAGTGGCAGCCTACAGCAACGACGAAACCAAAGCTAATACCGACTATCTCAACAAAACCATTGCTGTGCAGGGAACAGTAAAAAATGTGAGCAAAGACGACAAAGGTGTGATTACTTTAGAACTCGGCGACCCTGCCGAAATCAGCAGCGTGAGTTGCCAGATGGACGAGCGGCACAATGAAAGCGCAGCCTCCATTAAACCCGGCGATAATGTAAAAGTCAAAGGCATTTGTACCGGAATGCTCACCGATGTAGTACTGGTACGCTGTGCTCTTGAAAAATAATTTTTCACCTCAAACAAAACAATTTAATCAATTATCTTTTATGAAACGCTTATTCTTGTTAAGCATTGCAATGATTTTTGCAGTAAACAGTGCACAAGCACAACGTTATTTTACCAAAAATGGCACTATTTCTTTCTTTTCCAAATCATCTGCCGAAAACATTGAGGCAGTAAATAAAAAAGTAAGTTGCGTGGTAGATGCCGCCACCGGAAAAATGGAATTTGGAGTATTGATGAAAGCCTTTGAATTCGAAAAAGCCCTGATGCAGGAGCATTTTAATGAAAATTATGTGGAAAGCGACAAATTTCCCAAAGCTACTTTCAAAGGTAAAATTTCCAATATTTCTTCGATAGATTTCCAAAAAGACGGCACTTATCCGGCTGTTATTTCGGGTCAGATGACGATGCACGGCGTTACGAAAGACATTAACGCCAAAGGTACTTTTACTATAAAAGGCGGTAAAGTGAGCGGCAATTCCGAATTTAATTTATTGTTGTCGGAATACGATATTCAAATTCCGGCTTTGGTGAAAGAAAATATTAGCAACAGCATAAAAATTACCGTAGATGTAGCCTTAGAAGCTGCGCCTTAGTTGCTATTGAATATGTTGTTCTGTTTTTTGTTTTTGTAATTATATATCTGCCCTTGTGCTTGGATAAGCGCAAGGGCTTTTTTTATTCATGCTTCTATTTATTTTTATTCATTTTTATGAAACACATTTTACTTGTTTTTACTTTATTAATTACTGCTTTTCAGGCAACTGCACAAGAGGAGGAAGATAGCTTGTTAGATGCCCTCGGACCCGATGAACCCGAAACCGAATATGTAATTTCTGCTTTCAAGTCGCCGCGTGTCATCAATGCCCACTCGATGGAAATGCTTCACAAAGGAGCTTTGGATTTCCGTATTTTGCATCGTTTTTCGGAGTTGAGCGGCGGTGCTTATGAGTTTTTTGGCTTAGATGGAGCTACTATTCGTTTGGGGTTGGACTATGGGATTTCCAAAAATTTCACGGTTGGCGTGGGGCGCAGCAGCTACCGCAAAGAAATAGACGCTTACGCTAAATACCGCCTTGCACACCAATCTAAAGGGAAGCGTGTGTTTCCGGTGTCCGTTATTCTTGTGTCGGGAATAACGTACAATACGCTCAAATGGTCAGAGCCGGAGCGCGAAAATTACTTCACTTCGCGTTTGGCGTATTATCATCAATTAATTGTAGGGCGCAAATTCAGCGATGCTTTTACGCTGCAACTCGCCCCTACCCTCGTGCACCGCAATCTTATCGCCGATACCGAAGACAAACACGATATTTATAGCTTAGGCATCGGAAGTCGCCTGCGCCTGAGTCGCCGCGTAGCCCTCACATTGGACTATTTTTATGTTGCCAACGGCTATGCGGAAAGCGTTTTTTATAATCCGCTTTCCATCGGTTTTGATATCGAAACCGGCGGTCACGTTTTTCAACTGCATTTCAGCAATACCTCCGGTATGAACGAAAGAGCCTTTATCACCGAAACCGCCAACGATTTCACCAAAGGCGACATTCATTTCGGATTTAATATTTCAAGGATTTTTCAAATAAATTAAAAAAACATATTGCCATAATAACAAAAGCGGCGGTCTTTTTCAGACCGCCGCTTTTGTTATTTAAACCGCATAAAAAACAATAGTTCATCACTACTATCTTGAAATCACTAACTTTTCGGTACGGCTGTCCTGCTCGCCTGTGTAGCGGAGGGCATAAATACCATTCGGCAAATCGGCAATAGAAATATTAAAAATGCGGCTGTCGGCATTTTTAACCTGCTTCATCAATTGCCCCGACATATTGTAAATCTCCAATACACCTGTTTCTTCTACCAAGATATTCAAATTATCCTGTGCCGGATTAGGATAAAATTGTAAGGTTTTTGTATTCGGTAGTATATAATTTATATTTTTTATTGTGTTGCGCTGTGTTTTTGCAACAGCAGAACAAGGCTGTATCACGGCATCAAATACTGAAAATGTATCGGCATTTACATAAAAATCAGGGAAAAAGTCTATGTAATTTCCGGCGTTATAAAGCACGGTGTAGGCAGTGCCGCTATATCCAAAATAAACGCTGTTGTAAGCATTGATGACAGAATCCACGCTGACAGTATAAGTGCTGTCGCTCAGATTATCAGAGGGGGTCATTAAATCTATTGTTATTTCGCAGGTAGAGGTCGGCGGGCAGGGCTGATAAGTACCGATGGGAAAAGGAAGAGTAGCCGTAGCGTTGGTTGTTTGAAAATCCAAAGCATTTTGCCCACTGTATGTCCAGTCGGCGGTATCAAAGGTAGCCGTTGGCGTTGCACAATCATTGCGATATGCCCAACCGTCCATATACAACCAAGGCAAGCCGGTAGCAGAAGCATAAGTTATATCGCCAAAAGTATCACTGACTGAGCCTTCACAAAATATTTCAATAGCATCATCACCATTTACGGCTACTGCACCACTGATATAATCAGGAGCAAAACCGAAAAAATCAGCAAAACCGAGGCTATCACTCGCCACATATATAAATGTACCTGCCGCCGCACTCACCGCTGGAAAAGTAAACTCTTGTCCATCGCTACCGCCGCCGTTGTTGGCACTGCCCAAACCGTAAAGGCTCAAATTAGCAATATTTTCTATCACATACAATTCTACAGCTTTGGGTACGCCGCCTGTAAGAGGACCATCAATGATACCTGTCATCAACAAAGGACAAGCAATAGTACCGCCGCCGGAAGATGTGCAAGGCGCGGGTGCGGTGAACAGATTAGAGATAGTAAGCGCACAAGTGGGGTCGGCACTAAATGAAGCACTTACACTGACAGACAAGCCATCGGCGGGCAAATTGGTGAGCGTGACAGTTTGCGGGCTTACGCCAATGGCAAAACTTTGTCCGTTCACTATCAGATTTCCGGTAGTGGGTGCATTGGAATATGATACTATAATATCCTGAGTGTAAGTGAGTGTAGTGCTGTCGCAAGCTCCGGTAGTACCTGCCGCCAAAGAAATAACACTACACACAGCCCCACTATTCGGATAAGTCACTGTAAAGTCGGCGTATATCGGATAATGGTCTGACATAGTGCGGAGTTCATTTTTTAAAGCGTTTGTACCATCTAATACATCACCGTTCATCGGCACACCTTCTTTTCCAAAAGGCGAATACGAATTGGCAACATAAGCAATGTCAGGAATTGAGCCGCCGCCATCTGCATTTTTAGCACTATTATCCATCCAGATAAAATCAAAACGGTCATCTAAGCCGCCGCCCGCACTACTGTTGCCATAGGTGCTGGGTGTATAGTTGGCAGAAATGGGTGATTGTGTAAATGCCGCCGTACAGCAGGAATTTTCACGCGTCCAGGGACCTATTACATCATTGAGATAATTATTGGGGTAATTGGTGGTATTAATGAATTGTCCGTAAGCGGGTTCATATACAGAAGAAGAGGAATTGGTGTAGTTGGCACTGTACATATTAAAATCGCCGCCCACAACAATATTGGCAGAAATGCCTAGATTGTTTTCTATATAATTCATCAAATCAATAGCTCCCACTTCGCGAATATAGGGGTTATCGGCACCGCCTGCTTTATCACCAGCTTTGAGGTGTACGCCGAAACAGTCCAAATAGGTTTTGATACCATGTATCGGCAAATTGGGGTCGTTGAAATAAAGTTTGTAGTGGGCGTGATTGCGCGGACTCAAATTGCCGGCGGCAGTAGTTGTAGTCGGCGGAATAATCGTAGAGGCTTCCAATGTGAGCAAAGCTGTGTTGTAGAAAAACATAATACCCAAATCGCCGCTGTTTTGCGCACTAAACATATTGGTGCGAGCATACGTTTTGCTGCTTTCGTTGTTGAGGCCGGCGAGCAAAGCATTTGCTTTGGTAGCGTCAAAACCTACAAACTCCTCCATAATAATAATATCAGGATTAATGGCGGTGGCAATCAACGAAAAATCGTGTATGCGTGCCGTATCATTTCCTAAAGTATTGTTATTGCTCGGATTAGGAAAATTGAGCAAATTATAGCTCATTACCCGAAAAGTGGCGTTTTGTGATTGCATCGCCATACTACAGAAGCATATCCATACTAATATGCCAAAAAATCTTTTCATACTCTTTTTTTCTTTATTTTATTAGGGGTTTTTAAAAACAAAAACCCTCAAATTTACGACATAGATTGTTCTTATTTTAAGTTTTTTTTTTTTTTTCACCAAAAAGAGTTTTACATTAAAAAAACTGCTACCTTTGCACGCCGAATTCAATACGGTAAATTTTTGTACCGTATTTACTCACAAAATATTATGCAACAGAATATCCGAAACATTGCCATCATTGCCCACGTTGACCACGGAAAAACGACTTTGGTGGATAAAATGCTCATTATGGGCAAACTTTTCAAAGACCACGAACAAGTCGGCGAACTGATTATGGACTCCAACGACTTGGAACGCGAGCGTGGCATTACTATCGTTTCCAAAAACGTTTCGGTTCGTTATAAAGAATATAAAATCAATATTATTGACACACCGGGTCACTCCGATTTCGGTGGGGAGGTGGAGCGTGTACTCAATTTGGCTGACGGCGTTATTTTGCTCGTCGATGCCTTTGAAGGACCGATGCCACAAACCCGTTTTGTATTGTCAAAGGCTTTGGCTTTGGGCAAAAAACCGATAGTAGTGATTAATAAAGTAGATAAAGAAAATTGCGCCCCCGACGAAGTACACGAAAAAGTATTTGATTTGATGTGTACTTTAGATGCTACCGAAGACCAATTGGATTTTCCCTGCTTATACGGCTCTGCCAAACAAGGTTGGATGAATCATTATTGGAAACAAAAAACAGACACTATTGCTCCGCTTTTAGATACCATTATTGAGCATATTCCTGCTCCGAAAGTGTCGGAAGGAACTACTCTAATGCAAATTACTTCTTTGGATTATTCCAATTATATCGGTCGTATTGCGGTGGGGCGTTTGTTCAGAGGTTTGCTCAAAGAACGCCAACAAGTGTTACTCATCAAAAGAGATGGTGCACAACAACGCTGCCAAATCAAGGAATTGTATGTTTTTGAAGGTTTTGGCAAAAAGAAAGTAGAGCAAGTGGAGGCGGGTGAGATTTGTGCATTGGTAGGTTTGGATAATTTTGAAATCGGCGATACCATCAGCGATATTGAAAATCCGGAAGCAATGGCTCCTATTTCTATTGATGAGCCTACGATGAGTATGACTTTTACCATCAACGATTCGCCGTTTTTTGGTAAAGAAGGAAAATTTGTGACTTCGCGCCATATTAAAGAGCGTTTGGATAAAGAATTGGAGCGTAATTTGGCGATGCGTGTGCTTCAAACCGATAGCGCAGACCGTTTTCAGGTATTTGGGCGTGGTGTATTGCACCTTTCTATTTTGATAGAAACTATGCGCCGTGAGGGCTACGAACTCCAAGTAGGACAACCGCAGGTTATCATTAAAGAAATAAAAGGTGTAAGATGTGAGCCGATGGAAGAACTCACAGTGGACGTACCCGAAATGTATGCCGGCAAAGTGATTGATACAGTTACGCGCCGCAAAGGAGAGATGCTCAATATGTTGCTCAAAGGCGACCGCAATATTCTGGAATTTGTTATTCCTTCGCGCGGTATCATCGGCTTGCGCAGCGATTTGCTCAACCTCACTGCCGGCGAAGCTGTGATGTCGCACCGTTTTCAGTCTTTTGAACCCTACAAGGGCGAAATAGAAAAACGAATCAACGGCTCAATGATTTCAAAAGAAACAGGTGATGCCATTGCTTATTCTATGGATAAACTCCAAGACAAAGGTACTTTCTTTATTCACAATGGCGAACCAGTTTATACCGGACAAGTGGTCGGCGAAAACAACCGCCCGGGCGATTTGGTAGTAAATTTGTGCATTACCAAAAAACTCACCAACGTGCGAGCTTCGGGCAGCGATGATAAAGTGCGCCTTGCTCCGCCCAAAAAACATACTTTGGAGGAGGCTTTGGAGTATATTCAAGATGACGAACTTGTGGAAGTAACGCCTACCTCATTGCGCTTACGAAAAATTCACTTAGACGAAAATGAGCGCAAACGCGCTAAAAAAGTTGCCGGTATTGTTATATATGAGGAGGAAGTAGAGCAATAATAGCTTTTTAGTTGGAAAAATTAATAAAAAAGCCCTGAATATTAAAAATATCAGGGCTTTTTTATTAACAACAACTGTTCTTCTATTTCTTTTAGCAGTTCTAATTGCTGCGCCTGACTTTCAAACAGCACTTTGATTTGTTCCTGCAACAATAAATCTATTTTTTGATGCAAAGCTCTGATTTCTAATTCTGCTTTTAAATTAATAAGGTAATCGTTTTCGCTTTGTTTTCTGTCTTTTTCCTCTTGTCGGTTTTGGCTCATCATAATAATAGGTGCTTGCACTGCCGCAATACACGAAAGTATCAAATTCATTAAAATAAAAGGATAAGGGTCAAAGATGCTTTGCAAGGGTGAAATGGTATTGTACAATATCCAAAGCAGCAATACCATAAAAAAACTGATAATAAATCCCCAACTACCCCCAAATTTTGCTACTTTGTCCGAAATCAAGTCGCCTTTAGACAATATTTCTTTGGGAGGGTGCAATAAATTGTCCAAAATAAGTTTTTCATCATCAATCGTTTTATGAACAATTTTTCTCAATTTCTCTAATTGTTCACTTTCTGTTATTAACAGGTTTTTAATATCTTTATCCATTATTAATTATTTTTAGTAAAAAAACAATTTACTGCAAATCAATTTTTTATATATTTTATTAGTTGTACAATAGATGTAAAAACAATAATTATCAGTACCAAATAACGGAATACTATTTCGGAGGTATGCTGCAAAATAATTTTACCGATATAACTCCCTACTATGCTGATGCCAATAAGAAAAGGAATTAAAACCAAGTGTTCTTTTAAAAAATAACCGTTGCTCACATATATGATTGCTCTGCTGCTATCAACTCCCAAATCAATGAGGGCGGAGGTGGCAATAAATATATCTTTCGGCAACTGAAAAGCCGCCAGCGTAAGTCCCCGTATAGCTCCGCCCGTACCCACCAAACCCGCCAATAAACCCGACATCATTCCGCCTATATACAGGTTGGTATTGCTTTTTTTGAGTGTTTTATTAAAATTCAATAATAAATAGACAGAAAGCAATACCAATATCACATTCATCATCAGTTCTAAGGGGCGCGTGGGCAAAAATGCGGTGAGCCAAGCTCCTACTATCACAAACAATACCGCCGGTATGCCCAATTTAAGGACAATATCGCGGTGTATGCCCTGCCGAAATAAAATAATTTTTGATAAATTACTAAAAACGTGGAATACTGCCGTAATGCCCAGCACTGTTTTGAAATCAAAGAACATCGCTGCCACCGGAACAAATAAAATAGAAGAGCCAAAGCCCGATACCGTACCGATAATTTCGGATACAAGTGCCAGCAGGATAAAAAGGTAATATTCCTGAAGTATTTCCACCATTTTCTTTGATATAAATATGGTATAATAAAAAAGAATTAGCCTGCAATGGAAACGCCTATCATTCTGCCAATACCGAAAGTGATAGCTGCCGCTACCAAGCCGAACAATACCTGCCGGAAGCCGGAATACCAAATGCTTTTTCCGGTGAATAAAGTGATGGCAGCACCGATACCGAATAAGCCCAAAGCACTCAGGGAAGCACTGGTCAATACGGCTTTCATACCGCCTGCAAAGAAAAACGGAATAACAGGAATGATAGCTCCTACCGCAAACAGCACAAAAGAAGTAATAGCGGCTTCCATTGCCGAGCCTTGCAGCTCCTCTGTATTAATTCCTAATTCTTCTTGTATCAATACCTGATGCGCTTTTTCTTTGTCGTTGATGATATTTTTAGCCATTTGGCGGGCACTTATTTCATCTATACCTTTTGCCATATATATTAATGCCAGTTCTCTTTCTTCGCCTTCAGGATTATTTTCTAATTCTTCCAACTCCAATTGCATTTGGTTTTCCGAAAGTTCCTGCGAACTCTTTACCGAAATCCACTCGCCCAAAGCCATCGACAAAGCCCCTGCCAGCAAACCCGCCAATCCGGTGAGCAATACTTCTTTTTGCCCGCTGCTTGCTCCTGCAATCCCCATCACCAAACTAAAATTTGATACTAAACCGTCATTACCACCCAAAACCGCCGCACGCAGCGCATTGCCGCCTACGGAGCGATGCCTTTTTTCAAAGCGTACCAGCGTACTGCCCGCTATATCTTTGTGGTTGGCTAAAATGTTTTGCAAAATGCTCACATGCGCCGTATCGGATAAAGAAATATCGCTGTTATAGGTTTTACGCGCACGCAAAACAGAAGATGACAGGCTTTTTTCGGTGTCCATCAATACTCCCAAAATATAATCATTGCCGAAAATTTTACCGATTTGTTTTAATATTTTTGCCCTGCCGGAGGGTGTCGGCATCTTTGAAATATCTATATTGTTCTTTTTCAGAAAAGCTATCGCGTGACTGTTTTCAATGTCACTCATCTCATTAAAAACTTTGGCTACATGCGGGTCATTTTCGGCTTCGGCGAGTGTTTTATACAAAAAACTTGCATCTACTTCGGTCTGTATTTGTTGTAAGTTGCTCATTAAAATAAAAAAATGTTTTTATTTGCTTTTGACAATTCGGTAAAGATATTCAATACTCTATATACAACATTATTTATCTGTTTTTTTATTCAAAAACCACCATTTGTTTTTTTTAAACATAAAAGATTATGGCAGTTGCTTTGCTTTCTTATTCCGATGTTTTGGCTTATCTCTACGCTCAATTGCCGATGTACCACCGTATTGGAGCAGCGGCATACAAAAAAGATTTGACCAATACCCGCGCTCTTTGTACTATACTTGGCGAGCCGCAGCAGTATTTTCCGACCATTCACGTTGCTGGCACTAATGGCAAAGGTTCTGTTTCGCACGCTGTTGCTTCCATGTTGCAGGCGGCGGGCTACAAAGTGGGGCTTTATATTTCGCCGCATTATTTAGATTTTCGCGAGCGCATCAAAATCAATGGCGAATATATCAGCGAAGCGGAGGTAGTGGATTTTGTGCAGCAATATCGCCTTCAGTTTGAAGCCATCGCGCCTTCTTTTTTTGAACTCACCGTAGCAATGGCTTTTGAGCATTTTCGCCGCCACGCCGTAGAGGTAGCGGTGATAGAAACCGGTTTGGGCGGGCGACTCGACTCTACCAACGTCATTACGCCTTTGTTGTCGGTGATTACCAATATCAGCTACGACCACCAGAATATGCTCGGCAATACATTGTCCGAAATAGCTGCCGAAAAAGCGGGCATCATCAAGGCGGGTGTGCCGGTGCTGATAGGCGAGCGACAAGCTGAAACCGAAGTTGTTTTTGTGCGCACTGCCGCCGAAAAAAATGCCCCTCTCCTTTTTGCTGATGAATGTATTGAAATCGTCAATATACAACACGATTTGTCGGCAATGGAGTTGTTTTTTTATGATAAAAAAGAAAAAAACAGAGCCTCCGCACCCTCCGCAGCGATTTGTCGGCTTCGTACCAACAAAAAAACCTCCGCACTACTTTGGCGGCGGTGCATTTATTAAAACCCCACTTTCCGAAATTGTCGTGGCGGGCGGTTAAAAACGGTTTGGCGCGCATCAAACGGAATACAAAACTGATAGGCAGGTGGCAGATGCTGGCAAAAAAACCGCTCCTTATCGCCGACAGTGCACACAATGAAGGAGGTATGGCGGAATTATTGAAACAAGTGGCGCAATTGGATTTTGAGCAATGGCACTGGGTGTATGGCTGTGTGAAGGATAAAGATGTGGCGGGTATTTTGAAGCTGTTGCCCGCACAGGCGCGCTATTATTTTTGCAAACCCGACATTCCGCGCGGTTTGGAGGCAGAACACTTGGCGGCGGCGGCACAGCAAGCGGGCTTGGAGGGCGAAGCCTACACTTCGGTGCAGGCGGCATTGGCGGCGGCACAACAGGCAGCAAAGCCGGAAGATTTTATTTTAGTGGCGGGAAGTATTTTTGTGGTGGCGGAGGTGCTGAGTATAGATTTTTAGATTTTTTTAAAAACATTTACCTCTAAAAAGTCAGCGTTTGAGCATACCATATTTCAAAATGCAGTATAAAGCACGAAAACCATCTTTCCAACCTATTTTTTTGCCTTCGGCGTAGGTGCGTCCATAGTACGAAATGCCCACTTCGTAGATACGAATGTTTGGAATACGCGCCATTTTTGCTGTGACTTCCGGTTCAAAACCGAAGCGTTTTTCTTTAAAACGGATAGACTGGATAATTTCGGTGCGGAACATTTTGTAGCAAGTTTCCATGTCGGTAAGGTTGAGGTTGATGAACATATTTAAAAAACCTGTAAGAAACTTATTGCCGATAGTATGCCAAAAAAACAAAATACGGTGCGGTTTGCCACCCATAAAACGCGAGCCATACACCACATCAGCGAAGCCGCTCAAAATAGGTTTGAGGAGGATATTATATTCTTGGGGGTCGTATTCTAAGTCAGCATCTTGAATGATGAGGATTTCGCCGCTTGCCCTTGGCAATGCCGCTATGCAAGGCAGCCCCTTTTCCTTGATTGCGCTCGTGTTGAAGATATACTAAATTCAAATCGGGATAAGTACGGCTATATGCTTTTACTACCATTTCTGTATTATCCTGCGAAGCATCATTCACTACAATCAGTTCCTTTTTCAACTCACCAATTAAAACAACCTCACGCACTTTGTCTAAAATAGTGGTTATTGTGGCGGCTTCGTTGTAGGCAGGAATGATAATAGAGAGCGTTTTGAACATAGTTTTTATAGATTAATTTTGTTGTAGTTGCTTCTTTATGATATGCAAATAAGGGTATTTTTTTACATATTCAGGCAAAATATATGGGCTATGGTCTTCAAAAGCAGCAATTTTGATACCTTTTTCAGCCAATTTGTTCATATCTTCCTCCGAAATCCACCAATGATACGCACTCAAACCTTCATTATAAAACATCACATCAGTATGTTCATATTCCGGCACATTCATCACTATATTTACATCTGCGGGAAGTTCTTTTTTCAAATTTTGATAAATGGCTTTATTGTGAAGACGAACTTGCATTTGTGGGTTATTTTGGCGATAATTCCACATATCAAAAGGGCGTAATGAAAAAAATAAAGCTATAATAAATGTATATGCCGCCAATATCTTCATATTTTTATGGATAAAAAATTGCAGTATTTCATTGAGCACTAATGCAATAAAAAGCATACCCAAAGGAGCTATTACAAAAAAATAGCTGGGCAGCTTTGTTTTTACTAACAACGAGAAAAACAAAAAAATAAGCGTAAAATAAAATAATACTGAATTAGATAAAGTGCGATTAAAAATGGAGCGTTGATACAGTAGCAGCAACATACCCGGAAAAATCAGCAGCCATAAGTGTTGCCCAAAATAGAGATGAAAGTTATCAAAATAAAATTTAACAGAACCTTCGTGTCCTTCTACTGCGTGCCAAATATGTTGAGTGTTATAAGTAAATTCGTGCTGTGCCTCTTGTGGAAATGCCGAATATATATATATCTGCCAAGGCAGAAAAATAAGCACGCAAATCAAAAGAGCCGCCAATAAGTGCAATAGCTGTTTTTTGTTTTGGTGATGATACCAATCAAACAAAACTTTGATGCCCCAGCCCGAAAATACCAACAATCCCGTGAGCCACTTATTTAAAATAGCACACCCTGCAAAAAAACCGATGAACATTGCCCATTGGAGAGTATTGCGGCGGAGGTATTCGCTGTATGCCCAAATACTCGCCAACACATAAAAACCGAAAGCCACATCATTATGCTCCATTCCGTGATAACCCGAAATCAACTCTAAATGGTAATTGGAAAACCCCAACAGCGCGGCGGCAATGAGTGCAGTGCTTCGTTTGTAGGTAGTCAAAAGAGTAATGCGATACAAAAAAAACACCATCACCGTACCCATCAAAGCACTGGGTAGTCGCATTGCCCACTCCGAAACCCCAAAAATTTTCATACTCAATGCCATTTGCCATAAAAAAAGCGGTTGTTTGTGTAACCAAATATGATTACAACACCACGCTGTATAATCATAGCCCACCGCAGGCAAAGCATTGAGCATTGGCTTAAAAGGATGTACCATCATATTTTTTGCTACCAACGCATGAAAACGCTCGTCCCAGCTATGTAAGAAAGGGTCTAAATGAATAGCAAAGATACGCAGTATAAAACTGATCAACAACAGCACTAATACTATCAAATTTTTTCTTATGGATATACCCATAAAACGGCATAAAGTATAAATAAAGAAGAAGAATTACTCGTCAAAAGTAATAATTTTTAAATTGTCCATATACAAATCTTTACTTCCGCCGTACCGCTCTAATTGCACACACAAGCGGTTCCATTCTTTTTGTGGTATTTTTGCATCAAAATAAAGTGTTTTTTGACTGCCATCATCTAAAAAACGATGTGTTTTAATCCAGTTAGCTTGTATTTCTGTAGAATCCTGATAAAATTTCATCAGAAATAACACCTGCTGCCAGCTATCCCATTCTTTAGAAGGGCAGTTAAAATCTGCCGACACGCGTACCCATTTTTTGATATGCTCGGCAGGCTCTATGCAATAGCGGGCAGTGCTTTTGAGGGTTTCGCTCACTTTAAGTTGCTGTTGATTGGCATAAAAAACGGCATTGGCAGTACTATCTTTATCAAAATTATTTTCGTACAATGTGTTGAGGCTTATCCCGAAATACATATTTATTATCCAATAGTTTTTTATCCTCCTCCGTTGCCTGCCATCTGCCCAACCCGCCAGTAGTAGGCTTTTGATAAATCCATTACCTGAAACCTGAACACTTCAAACCAATTTTTTGCTTTCGTATCCATTCCACCAAAGCACCCAAAGGAAACAAAAGCAAGGGATAATATTGCACCATTGCCCTGCCCGCCGTACCTCCATAATCCCAAACGTCCCAAGCTGTTACGATATAAAAAGCAAGCAATATAAACATATATATCATATAAGTATGAATACGGCGGCGATAAAACAGCAATAAACCTGCAAAGGGTAATATCATCATCGGACAAAAACGCCACCACCCGCAGCGGTAACTCAGCAAATAATCCTGAATATGCGGGTGCAACCAGCTAAATCCTTCTTTTTGGTAACTATATACCAAATATTCCCCTGTTATTGTTTTCCAATACAATATTTGTATGCCGACAACAACCATAACAGACACAGAAAACACTATAACCTTGAGATAATGTTGCTGTATAAATTTTAACCGCTCACCAAATTGTCGGAAATACACAATACCAAAAAGCAAAGGTATTAATACACTGATAATTTCTGTGGGTCGTATCAATGCAGCCAAACCACACAAAAGCCCCAATAGCGAAGCAAAATAAAAAGTGGGGTTTTGGTAAAATATATTGCATACATACAACAATAAAGCATAAATCAAAAATAAAGTATTATGCGTCATTGCTTGGTCAATAGAAGAATAATTCAGATAATTCGTACCGATCACCAATATTAATAATAAAATAGCCACACTTCTATCGTCAAAATAACGCAACAAAACTTTGCGCAGCACCCATAAGCCCAGTATTGCATATACAAACATACCTACTCCTATACAAATTTGATATGGAAACGAAAACCCATCTGCCGGATAGTGCTGCGAGTGACTTGCCCAATAATGCGCTACAAAAAACCAAGGCAGCATCGCTATTGCCTGTCCTGATGCGTATTTCATTACATGGTTACCAGATTATGCAAATAGGCTTGTTCGAAGGCAGGAGACGGATAGTATTTTTGAATAATATCATCACCAAAAGCACAATGGCGGAGGTCCTTATAAATAAAAATAGCGGGCAAATACATATAATAACCTGATACGTCCCAAGACAACGTGGCTTCTGTACGGCTTTGTTTCCATTTGGGATAAAAGAAAAAAGCTATATAGAACATCACGATATAACAAACAGTTAAACTAAATAGACTATATTTTTTCATAATTAATGTGTAAGGGTACAAATTTATTTATTTTCATTTAAATTAAGAAGGTTATGTTTTTGATTAAATCGCAAAAAATATGCTTATATAAATATAAATAACACACATAATAAATACATATAGTAAAATAATAATAAATTTATTTCAGCTACCCCACTGCTTATTATTTTTTAAAATTAACAAGCGCAATTTTTTGATAGTTAGAATTTTTTTGCATTTTGTTCATTTTTAAATTACGTTCAAAATTAATGAAATTAATAAATAAATAATATTTATCTATCTTGATTTATATTTGATTGTATTAAAAATCTATTTATTTGTGCAACACAGCGATTTTATACTCCAACAACGCAGCCAACTTATCAAAACTGAAGCCTATCGGTTGGGGTTTGAATTTGCAGGAATTTCGGAAGCCGGCTTTTTAGAAGAAGAAGCCCCACGCTTGGAGCGTTGGCTGCAACAGGGTATGCACGGAACAATGAATTATATGGAGCGATATTTTGATAAGCGTTTAGACCCGCGCTTATTGGTGGAGGGAGCGCGCTCGGTAATTTCGCTGTCGTATAATTATTATCCCGAACAGGTTTTATATCCTCATACTCAAAATGAATCGCCGCAAATTGCACGCTATGCCTACGGCGAAGATTATCACGATGTCGTCAAACTAAAACTAAAAGCATTACTGGATTTTATCCGAATACATATCGGCGAAATAAACGGCAGGGCTTTTGTAGATTCTGCCCCTGTATTGGAACACGCCTGGGCACGCAAAAGCGGATTAGGCTGGATAGGAAAAAACGCTTTGCTTATCCATAAAAACAGGGGATCTTATTATTTTTTGGCGGAACTTATCTGTGATTTGCCCTTGCAAGCCGATGGAGCAATTAAAGATTATTGCGGTACTTGCACACGTTGCATTGATGCCTGCCCCACACAAGCTATTACACCTTATTGGGTGGACGGCAGCCGCTGCATTTCGTATCTGACCATAGAATTAAAAGATGCTATTCCGGCGGAGTTTGGCGGCAAAACCGACAATTGGGTTTTTGGCTGCGATGTGTGTCAGGAAGTATGCCCCTGGAATCGCTTCGCCCGCCCACACAAAGAAGCTGCTTTTGCCCCTAATTCCGAATTACAACAGATGGGGTACAGCGACTGGGTAGAGCTTACAGCCGAGGTTTTTGGTCGCTTATTTAAAAAATCGGCGGTACGCCGTACCAAATTTGAGGGGCTGCAACGCAATATTTTATTCTGGCAACAGCATAAAAGAAAAAAATATTAAATAAAAGTTTTGTTTTTGAAAAAAGGATTTTAGTTTTGCACACGCAAACGAGGCGGGGTAGCTCAGCCGGTTAGAGCGCAGCACTCATAATGCTGAGGTCGGGAGTTCGAGCCTCCCCCCCGCTACTTTATTGTTTTGCTCAAAAAAAGGATTTTGAATCGGTAAAAAGGTTTAAAATCCTTTTTTTATTTTATTATTGTATGCGCTGCCCTACCCTATTCCACCGTATAGCCTGCGACTGGTAAAAAGTCTTGCCCTGCCTCAAGGACTGCACAATATGAGTGGCTTTGCCGATAAGGTGCGTTTCGGGTACAAAGCCCCAAAAGCGCGAATCAATAGAATTGTGGCGATTATCACCCATTACAAAATAATAATTATAACGGAAAGTATAATGTTGTGCCGGTGCATCATTCACATATACCTGCTCTCCTTCTATTTTTAAAGTATTGCCTTCGTGTTGTGTAATACAAGTGCGATAATAGATGGCGTTCAATGGTGTAAGTGCGATGCTCAGTCCTTTTTTTGGAACAATAAGTGGTCCGTAATAATCACTGTTCCACGAAAAATAGCGTGTATCCTGCGGATATACATCTTCTGTTGATACTCCTTTATCGCGTATGGATTTTTTTATCCACAATACCCCTTCGCTTTTTTGCAGCGAATCGGCTTGTTGCGGCTCTAAAGAAAACTGATAGAAATTGGGTAATCCCACTTTTCTGCCGCCTTCAAGTACGCCGCCTTTAGCTAAACCTTCCCAATGCTGCGGCGGAAAACTGCGGTGCGTCTGCATCAAATACTCAAATTGTCCGAAAGGCGGCAAAGGCTGTTCTTCGCCGTTTATCCACAAATGTGTACCCACAATTTCCAATGTATCGGCGGGCAAAGCCACACAGCGTTTCACAAAAGTTTCGCGGCAATCAATCGGGTTTTCGTGGTCTTTCGGATAATTAAATACCACCACATCATTGCGCTGAACCGAACTCCACGCCGGCAAACGCCAATAAGGAAGTTGCAACCACGACAAATAGGATTTTCCGCCTCCGGCAAAATGATGCTGATGAAAAGGTGAAGCCAAAGGTGTAAAGGGGAAACGCGCACCATATATTAATTTATTTACCAATACATAATCATTTGCCTGTAGAGTTTTACTCATAGATGAAGAAGGTATCCAATACACTTCAAACACAAATACTTTGCTGAATACGGACACTACCAATGCAATTATAACAGCATACAACCATTCACGAGCGTTTTTATAAAATGTTGGCGACATACAGAAATTTATATCTTCGCCTCAAAATTAGAAGTTTTATCCAATTTATACGGCTTTTTTACGTCATCACAGCAGTTTTTACTTTGATAAAAAGCAGCAAACAGTAAAAAAAACAGAGAAGTCGAGCGGTAACGTATCAAAGCACCTACATTGTCCACCATCATACCAATAATACAAAATGAAAGCAGCGCAAAGAGCAATAAGAATGCACGAAAGATTGTCCAGTGAGAGGAGCTTTTATAAAAACAATACAAAACAGCGATAAATAAAACGACATTTTCCAACTGTGTAAATATCATAAAAACACTCCAGCGAGATTGAAAAAATGGCAACAGCCATACATTATACAAAGCATTTATGTTCACCGCCCACCAATTATGATAGTCGCTGCTGAGGCGCAACAAATAAATATCAGTATGCCCCGCATAAGCCTCTACAAAAATCGCTTGTGTATTTATAATTTTTTGCAGAATAATATCGCTGAAAGGCAAATAAGGCAACAAAAACCAAATTAATACGGGCAGCAATACCATTATCCACTTGCTTTGCTTTTGATATGAAGCAAAAAAACAAAAGCGAGCAAGGACACAAGGTGAAAATGCTAAAAGCCATGCCACTAACAAATATACGCGCAACACATACAACAATGCTGCAAATAAAAAAAACAAGAGCCAAGTCCACAAAATACGTTTTTTCAAATACTGCAAAGCATAAAAATTCATTGCCGACAGCAGCAAAAAACAAACACCGTCTTTGTGCAGACCACTTGTCCAGAATATTACAGAAGGTACGCAGGCAATACCCAAAACAATCCATATATAACGTTTGTATTCATCAATTTCAAGGTATTCTTTGAGAAGATGCCACCAATAGATTACTCCCAAAAATGATACAAAAGCGGCAAATAGTGCGTGTACTTCATAGTAGCCGCCCGACAACAAACGATATGCAATATTTAAGCGCAGCATAAAATAATTGGAACTGTCGCGCCATACGCCAATACGGTCTATCAGATTAAGTATTTCTGTATCTTGCGTAACAACGCCATTAGCTCCTAACCACATCCGAAAAAAAAGCCGCCAGTTTCCATCGTGCAAAGTTTCAAAAATGGTATTGGCATTTTTCAAAAATTCCCAAGTATCTCCTCCTCCATAGTATTGTGCATGGAAATAGCCATATAATAAGGCGCAAAATACTTTTAGCGTAAAAAATGCTGCCAATACAACAAAATTAATTTGTGTGTCTAAAAAATGGCAAACGATAAATAATGAACAAGAATATTATATAATACAACACGAACAAATACAAGGCGGTAATATCCCAATCCATACGCTTGAATTTATCTTATTAAAGTGATATTGCCTTCGTAGGTTTGTGCCGTACCATCATCAAACTGGGCAGTGGCATAATACACATATACACCTGCTGCCGCAATAGTTCCATTGCTGTAAGTGCCGTCCCAAATAGCAGCAGCATCGCTGCTTTCGGCAACCTGCGTGCCCCAACGGTCAAATATAAAAACATGAAAAGCGGTGAGGCGGTGCGAAAATCCCTGAAACACATCGTTGAGATGGTCGTTGTTGGGTGTAAAAGCGTTCGGAAAATGCAAATAGGGCGTGAGTACGGAGGAGGAGGTGGTGGGGGCGGAGGAGGAGGCGGAGGCGGTGGTGGCACGGGTATATTCACCTCAATATTAAACACCACGTTGTCGCTGCAACCCCATTCGTTGCCAACCGCAAAGGTAACTGTAGTATCCGCTTGCGGACGGATAGTTTGTTGCCACACAGGTGTATTATCGGTGCTGATACTTTGTATCCAAGTAGAAAAAAAAGTAGTTCCGACAGCACTGCTCGCCGTACCGATGAGTGTAATGCTGTCGCCTTGCTCAATAGTGGCAGTAAGCGGCTGCGCTTGCACCTGCACCTGATCAATGCTCGTAAAAACAGTATCGTAATAATAACACAAGCCCGATTCGTATTGATAAACGATTTCCAATATTTCGCCTGCACCGTAGTCGCCGATGTGCAAAATATTGCTGCTGGTATCCCCATTCACCAAAAAAACTCCACCGTTAGGAAAAGCGTCTAATACAATTTCATCAGTAAGTGCATCTATACAATATACTTCGGCTATTGCATCTATATTTACTGCCACAGGCGTACATTGCTGCACAATACACATACTCGCCGACATACTGCTTGAACACCAATCCAAGGCAACCGCTTGTATTTGCAAAGCCACCTGATCACCGCTGCTTACACCAAACAGAGTATATTCACTTTCCTTGCTTTGTGTATTTTGCTAAGGATTTCCATTGACCGAATAACTGACCTCGTAATACATCGCATTGGCAATATCCGCGCACTCAAAAGTAATGCTGTTGAACCCCGAAAACCCACAACCCAAAAGCGGTGTTGCCAGCTTGGAAAAAACAATAACTTCGGTGCTGTCGGGGGCTGACACACAAGTATCGGCACTCACTGTTAAGATATAAGTACCCGCTTCGCTGACAATCGGATTTTGTTCGGCAGAAGTAAACCCGTTGGGACCTGTCCATAACCAATCCGTGATAGTGCCGCTAAAATTTGCTGCCCCTATCAACTGAATTTCATCACCTTCACAATAAGGACTATTATTGGAAGGAACGGCAATAGGAGCATTTTGACAAAAAATATTAAATATCCATATCAAAATAAAAAATATTGTCTTATCGGTATATCGGTAGAGTAGCATCGAGTTATCTGGATTGAAAACGCAAAAATACAAGATACTTTTGTTAATGAATAAATAAATTCAGTATAGCTTGGCAACAAAATTGCTACATTTTCTTAAAAACAGCTGTCAGTGTTGTGTGCAAAATATAAAAATGCTTGTACATCTCATTTGTCGCACATAAATTTGTAGTGAATTTATTATTTAATCTGCCTTTCAAAAAATTTTATTTTGGTTGTAGAATTATTTACACAAAAAGATGATGAACGTCCGGTATATTTAACCGGAGATTTCAACCATTGGCATACACGGGACGAGCGTTTTCGCATGAAACAAATTGCCAAAGGTCGTTATGCTTTTATTTTTGAAGAAAGCCAAGTTCCCAAATTCCCCCTTGAATATAAATACACCAAAGGCTCTTGGGAAGATGAAGAATTGGCAGAAAACGGACATACCCCGCACAACCGCACTTTAAACAAACACCTCCCCGTTGTGCAGGATTTTGTACCGCGCTGGCGCGGCAGCAAGTACGACTACAAAGTGGATTTGTTGCCGATTGTGGAGGTCATCAGCGATGATTTTGATATTCCAGAATTGCGCCGCAAACGCAGTATTGGTGTATTATTGCCACACGGCTACTACAAAAGCAAACGCAACTATCCGGTACTGTATTTACAAGATGGTCAAAACCTCATTGACCCCAACGCGCCCTACGGCTGCTGGAAAGTGGATCAGCAACTGGCACTGCTCGCCGAAAAAGGCTACGGTGACCTGATTGTGGTTGCCATTGATCACGGCGGCAAAGACCGTATCCGCGAGTATGTACCTTTCAATACAGAACGCTGGGGAATGGGCGAAGGCAAAAAATATGTAAATTTTCTTACCAATACCCTCAAACCCTATATTGACAAACGCTACCGCACCCTGCCCGACCGCCTCAATACCGGTGTGGGCGGCAGTTCTTTGGGCGGGCTTATTTCTATCTATGCCGGTTTGTTGTATCCCGATGTGTTCAGTAAGTTGATGATTTTTTCCCCTTCGCTGTGGCTGGCTTCCAAAATGGAACTTGAAGCGATGCATTACGACGAAAAATTACCCAGTAAAATATACCTTTACGGCGGAGTGAAAGAAAGTAATACAATGGTAGAACAACTTAAACACTTGAAAGTAACACTTGAAAAAAAACGCGTTGATACTGCTAAGTTAAATATCCGACTGGAAATTAATCAAAGAGGCTTGCATAATGAAGCCCGCTGGGGCAAAGAATTTCCCAAAGCTGTGAAATGGTTGTTTGGGTAAAGTATAAAGTATGAAGTAAGATTTATTCTTTATAAAAGATATTTCTATTGCTTATTATAAAATAATTGCTTCGTCATTTTTGACGTATTTTTGCAGCTATGTTTCCAATTTTTGACAAAAAAGATAATATTTCCGAAATACCTGATTTTGCCGCCGGCGTATTGCTGTTGGTAGATAAGCCTTTGGACTGGACTTCTTTTGATGTGGTAAATAAAATACGCTATCAAATGCCGCAGCGCAACATAAAAGTAGGACACGCCGGCACACTTGACCCCAAAGCCACCGGACTTTTGCTGATATGTACCGGAAAACTCACCAAACAAATAGATTTGCTGCAAGCCGAAGATAAGGAATATGAAGGCTCTTTTTGTTTGGGTGCTACAACTCCCTCTTACGACACCGAAACCGCCATTGATGCTACTTTTCCTTACGAAGATCTTTCTGAAGATATATTGCAGCGCACCACCTTACAATTTATCGGCGAGCAAAATCAATTACCTCCTTTGTACTCCGCCATTAAAGTCGGCGGCACAAAACTCTACGAAATTGCCCGCAAAGGAAAAGATATTGAGCGCAGCCCCCGCAAAGTATTCATACAAGATTTTAACATCACCAACAGCAAAAAATTACCCGAGGTAGATTTCTGTGTGCGCTGCTCCAAAGGCACTTATATCCGCAGCCTCGCCCACGATTTCGGTATCGCTCTCCACAGCGGAGCCTATCTGAGCCGCTTGGTGCGCACTCGCTCCGGCAATTTCAACCTCGCCGATGCTTGGCAATTACAGGAACTCGTTGCAATTTTGCAGCAATTCAAACAACAGCTACCAACTTCTTAAATGCTCATTCACCGCAGCCTCGCCCATTTACCTCCTTTTCGCAATGCCGTTCTTACCATCGGCACATTTGATGGCGTACATCGCGGGCATCAACGGCTGCTGCAACACATCCGCCTACAGGCACAACAAGCACAGGGCGAAAGTATTTTGCTCACTTTTCACCCGCACCCGCGCAGCGTGGTCAGTGCCGCACAAGATTTGAAACTGCTCAGTACATTGGAAGAAAAATGCGAACTCCTCTCCCATCAGCATTTAGACCACCTCGTCATCATTCCTTTTACACGCGAGTTTTCCGAGCAAAGCCCCGAAGCCTATATAGAAGATTTTTTGTGGAAAAATTTTAAACCCGCCCGCTTGGTGATCGGCTACGACCACCGCTTTGGAAAAAACCGCACAGGCAATCTGGAATTTTTAAAGCAATATAGCACAAACTTAGGTTTTACGGTTGAAGAAATTCCGGCAAAAACCATTGATAATATCACCGTCAGCTCTACACACATACGCCGCCTTTTGCAGCAAGAGGGAGATGTAAGCACCGCCGCCGACTATCTGGGCTACGATTATGCCCTGCGCGGTATTGTAGTAAAAGGAAAACAACTCGGCAGAAGCATTGGTTTTCCGACCGCCAATGTGTGGGTAGAGGACGAACTCAAACTCATTCCTGCCAATGGCGTATATGTAGTGGAAGTACAAGTGCGTATGCAACACTACCGCGCAGTACTCAATATTGGAACACGCCCCAGTATAGGCGAAGGCAATCCATTACAAATAGAAGCACATATCATTGATTTTGATAGCGATATATATGGAGAAAAAATAGAAATTATTTTCAAAAAACGCTTGCGCAATGAGCAAAAGTTTTCTTCTTTGGCGGCACTTACTGAGCAAATATCTCGCGACAAGGCGGCGGCTCTTGATTTTTTCTTCGGAGCATAAATAAAAAATCACCGCACCTATATAATGATAGCGTTGATGTACGGAGTGTTTGTATTTTCATTGTTGCTGCAAATCGCTTATTATCTATTTTTTGCATATCAATTTTATCGCCTAAAAACGCAACAAAACAAAAATAAGCACGTTAGTAATTTTGCGCTGCCGCTTTCTATCGTCATTTGTGCCAAAAATGCCGCTTCTTTATTACAAAAAAACCTGCCTTTCGTACTAGAGCAAATATATCCCGCCGACTGGGAGGTATTGGTAGTAGATGATGCCTCGCAAGATGAAACCGCCTTTATTTTAAAGGAATTTTCAAAAAAGTATCCACATTTGCACATTGTCCAAAGCGAAGAAAACACACATTTAAAAGGAAAAAAAAATGCACTTGCACAGGGAATTGCGGCAAGTAGTTATGATGCACTTTTACTCACCGATGCCGACTGTGTTCCGGCATCGCCGCAATGGGCTTTAAAAATAGTGCAACCTTTCCAGCAACAAGATATTAATTTAGTGCTGGGTTTCGCGCCTTATTCCGGCAAAAAATCGCTACTTACGGCGTGGGTGCATTACGAAACCCTCCTCACCGCCGTACAATATGGTGCTTGGGCAGCGGCGGGTATGCCCTATATGGGCGTAGGACGCAATATTGCTTACCGAAAAAGTTTTTTTTCGGAACTTATGCTGCAAAAATATCGGCAATTAGTTTCCGGCGATGATGATTTGCTCATCAGCAGCAGCGCAAAGGGAGCTAATACAGCACTCGTGAGTACCGCCGACAGTTTTTGCTACTCCCCTGCCCCACCCGACTTTGCAAGCTGGATACGGCAAAAACGGCGACATCTGAGTACCGCCACCCACTACACCACAGCGCAGCAAATACGTTTGGCGGCTTTTAGTTTTTCGCAATTTTTGTTCTATTTTTCAGCATTTTATATACTTTTAAATAATTCATATATTGAAAAATGGATAGCGGCAGCCGTCTTTTTTAAAATAATTTTCAGCGCAGCAATATTTTACGGCATCGTGCGGGTTTTTAAATTTCCGCCGCTTTCTTGTCTGCAATTCGCTTTTTTTGAAGTGGCGCATCTGCTGTATTATATATTTTTCGCGCCTTTTTATTTTTTAAACAAAAAAATGGTGAAATTTTGTTTTCTTGACGCTTATGGATAAAATATTACACTTCTTTCCGCAACTCAACAGTGCGCAGATAGCGCGTTTTGAGGCTTTGCTACCTCTATATAAGGAATGGAACGAAAAAATAAACGTGATTTCGCGCAACGATATTGATAATTTGTACCTCAAACACGTTTTACATTCGCTGGCGATAGCGAAAAAATTTCAGTTGGCGGCGGGTATGCAGGTTTTAGACATCGGCACGGGCGGCGGCTTTCCGGGTATTCCTTTGGCAATTTATTTTCCGCAGGTGCGCTTTACTTTAGCAGATTCCATTGCCAAAAAAATCCGCGTGACGGGGGCGGTGGCGCAGGCTTTGGAATTGGACAATGTGCAGGCGGTGGCTACCCGCGTGGAGCAATTACCCAAACAACAATACGACTGCATAACGAGCCGCGCCGTAGCTCCTTTGGCGCAGCTGTATGCGTGGAGCCGACACAGTTTGCGGCACTGCCCACAGTCGCCCAACGGCTGGATTTGTCTCAAAGGGGGCGACCTGAGTGCGGAAATTGCCGCCCTGCCGCCTTCGGTATATTTGCAGCAATACCCCCTCCGCCAACTCTTTGCGGGAGAGCCTTTTTTTGAAGAAAAGCAGGTGGTGTATTTCAGGGCGTAGTTTTCCTCACCCCACCAACTCCGTCAATGTGCTGCATAGGGTCTGGGGGGCTGCACTTCTGTCTATTATGCCTACTTTGCGGAGGCTGTGCAACACATTGAGTAGCATTTTGCGCGATACGCGATTGCTACTCGCCCACTCAGTTTGGTTGAACCACGTTTCGGCATCTGTATAACTCAACTGAAATCGCCACGCTATTTGCTCTATCGCCTGCGGGTCGCTCATAAAATCGAGGCATATCCGCGAAATAGTGTCCATAATGTCGGCAACAACATTTAGGTGCTGCTCCAATACCGCTTCGCGGGCTGCTACCACAAAACAAGGCCAAGGTGTAATACATTCGCCAATGCGCCGCACTGCTCCCGATTGAACAAAGGGCTGTGTCATAAATTTTTCCCACAAAAAAGCATCAGCAGTGCCGTTTTCCAAGGCGGCTATACCACCTTTGAGATTGCCTATCTCCAAAAATTGCTGCTCCTGCGGATTCCAGGCGTTGTTTTCGGCATAAATACAACTCATCAGATGCGAACCCGACAATTTGCGACTGATGGCATATATTTTCCCATTGAGTTCATCGGCGTGCTGATACGGCGATTGCGCCCCCGTATGAATGCCCCACACCAAAGGAGTTTTTACAAACAAACGCACAATTTTTGACGGATTGCCGCGCACCAAATCTGCCACGATGCCTTCGGTGAGCGCAACAGCGATATCCAAAGTGCCTTCCCGCAGGGCTTTGCACATAGCTCCGGTGCCGCCGCCGTACTCCTCCCACTCCACTTCGTAGGGTTTATTTTGAAAAATGCCGCGCTCCATTGCTATAAACCAAGGCATATTAAAATGTTCGGGTACGCCGCCGATGCGAATATTGATATTGTTGTTGGATTGGGACATGAATTTTTTTTTGAGAAAGAAACATAAAAATTTTAAAAACGTTGATGTTTTTTCAAAAAATCAGGCATAAATACAAAAAAAGATTTTCAGCAGACTTCGGCGGCAAAGTCTGTTGAAAATCTTTCGGGTATCATTTATCTCTTTTTTTTTATTATACCACCTTATTGGCACAGGACGAGCTTGCGAAAGCATCGGGTTTTGCTTTAAATGCAAAGCCCATTCCTAAAATATAACCCACCGCTTCGCTCAGTGCTTCGTTGGATTTGAACTGCGGATTGGTATTGATGTCAGCGTGGATTTCCATATCTACCTGGTAGGTATCAAATAAATCGCACAACTCATACGCCACACCAATAGAACGCGCCACTTCGGTGAGCATACGTTCTTTGAGGCTCATGTTCTGGCGCACGCTGTCGTTGCTGATAAACATAAAACCGCCTTTGCCTTTGCGCAAAAACACAATAACGGTGGCAAACTCTATTTCGTGGCTATACACCTGCGAGTCTGTACCGATACACACTTTGAGTTCGTTGCCTTTTTCGCGTTCTTCTTCCAAGGTTTTCTTGACGGCTTCTTTCAGGGGAGTCAGTATTCTTTCTCCGTTCAGCCGCCTCCACGATTTAACACTTTCTAATTCCATGTTATTGGCTTGTTTGTTTTAAAGTTGTTATAAAATAACCGCTATTGCGGAAAAATAGTTACAATAACAAACACATCTTATACTCTTTCTTTCAAACAAGCCTTTTTTCAGCGCGCTTTTAAACGCTCTGTTTATTTTGCGGTGCTAAAAATCGTAGGCGTATTTGATGGTAAAAGTGCGTGGTGCTTCTATCAGAGCAGGGCGCAGTGTATAACGATGATTGAAAAGATTATTCACCAATACAGATACTTTTGAATATTCGTTGAGTTGATAAGCAAGACGTATATCGGCTACGATGTCGCCTTTGGTGTAGGTTTTGCGATAATTATTTAATCCCGGAATGAGATTTTGGAATACAATATCTATGGCTTCCATAAAACTGTAGTAGCGCAGTGCGCCGCCCATTACCCAGCGTTTGTAGCTGCCTTCTATATCGGCTTTGGCTGTATGGCGAAAACGATATTTCAATACATTTTTGTCAGGGTTAGATGTGCTTTGTTTTACGGCATCATTGAAAGTTTTAAATTGCGGATTAAGATGAGTGTAACCCAACAATAGAGAAATGGGCACATTTCCGACTCTGCCTTGTCCCATCAAGGATACTTCAAAACCTGTAACGCGCGTATCACCTATATTAAGCGAGCGAAAGCCAATGCCGTCATCATATACTCCAAAAGTAAATTCCATCATATCCTGATACTCCGTATAAAATACAGAAGCATCTGCAATCCCTTTCCATTCACTGATTTGTATGCCTTGTTTTAATCCCAACTCGGCACTGTATCCGGTTTCGGAGTTAAGCGCAGGGCTGGAGAAAATATTGATTTGTCCGATATTTGTTTCTACAAACTTCTCGGCGATGGTCGGGAAGCGATACCCTTGACCAAAAGAAGCACGCAAATAGGTAGCAGCAGCCAAATGATAATTTGCACCTATCCGCACCACCGGTTTGGCTTCTTTATCTTTGGGTGCCTGAGAGTCGGGATTATTTTCGCTGTTTACGCCTGTTATGGCATTCATTTCGTAGCGCGTTCCCAAAGACACATTCCAGCGTTTCCATTTCCAGTCGGCTTGTGCATAAGCTCCCACATTTGACGACATCAGATTTACGTCAGAAGTGTAAAGCTCGGCATCTGTCCAAGTGTACATACCCACAAGACCCGCCGTCACTGTCCAAGTAGTATCCCAGTGTTTTTGCAGTTGCGTTTCGCCATAAAAAATATCGCTCAGGGTGCTTTGGTTGGTGTTGTTTTGCGAACTGCGGTGATAATAACGCCCCAATACTTTCAGACGCATATTGTATTCGGGCATTGTATAAATAAAGAAAGGGTCTAAGTTGAATTGCCGCCCTACGTTGATGTGGTTTTTGACAGACGACCACGAGATATAGTATTCGTCGGGAGTGACAGTATTGTCGGCACCGCCCCAAATGAAGAACGACACGCTTTTACTGGCTTGGGCGTTGAAATTAAGCCCCGCACTCATATAATCGGTAAAGCGGTAGCGGATATTTCCGTTGAGGCGGAGGCGGCGGCGCATTTCCTCACGTCTCCAGCTATCTTCCGTAAACACATTCGTGCCCACTACAAAATCCCATTTGCCACTTTTGCGCGCGTGCAGAAAATCAAAACCGGCGGAGGCGGGAAAACGCTTGTCGGGGTCGGAAACGGTAGTGTCGTTGGACAAGAAGGGAATATCGTTCAGATAAGGCAAACCGCTATATTTCCACCAAATATTATCGTGCTCTTTGGGATACTGCGAAACACTGTTGAAAATAGAAAATTTGGTAATGGGTTTATTGGTGGCGTAGCGGGTGCGTACATTAATAACGCCGTTGAGAGCCGAAGAACCGTACAATGCCGAAGCTGCCCCTTTGATAATTTCTACCTGTGAAATATTTTCCAAAGGAATATAACCCCAATCGGTATAGCCTGCATCGCCCGTTAAAATAGGCATATCATCTACCAACAACAACACGCGGCTGCCCGCCCCATACGAATAGCCACTGCCGCCACGAATATTTGCCTGCCCGTCTATAATATTCACGCCGGGTACTTTTTCCAAAGTCTGGTCAATAGCCGTGGCATTGGTATTTTCTATCAGATTCGGCTTCAGAATATCCATACTGACGGTTACTTCGCTGATGGGTTTTTCATTTTTGGTAGCACTCACCACCACCTCATTGATGGCTATACTTTCTTCTTCCAAATACACATTCAATTCCTTTCGCTCGCCGCCATCTACGCGCACGTCGTATAAAGCGGGTTTGTAACCGGTCATACTCACTTTCAAGGTGGTCTTGCCCGCCGGCAATTTGAGTTCGTAATAGCCGTTTTCGTCAGCAGAGGTGGCCAACATTTTTCCGGCAACTGTGGTAGCAATAGTAGTACCGATGAGCGTTTCATTGGAGTTTTTGTCGTAAACAATACCATACACCACAGCATCTTGCGCTTTTATACTACACCAACTAAGCAAACAAAATAAAAAAAAGGGTAACTTTGACAACATAAGAGCGTATTGCTTATATTTTTTTGATTTTGAAATTATTATATGTATTTTTGCAGTGTAAACAGCTACTTTATTTCAAATATTATTGCAAATAAGGCTTGGTCAGAAAAGGGTTATTTTTGAAAACTTTGCAAAATAGGTATTTTTTGAAAAACAAGTAAATTTTTACGATACAATATATATGATTTTTTATACACTTGCTATACGCAGTATATAGATTAATAAGTTTATAATTTTTATTAAAATCTGTACTAAGGATTTTAATATTGGTATATCAGATTTTTTTAACAAAAAAATGCACAAGGTGAGGTATGGAATAGTGTAATGACGGGGCATTTTTATATTTTTGTATAGTATTATGCAAAAACATCTACTCTCTTGTTTGTTATTTGTTTTATTGGAAACTTGGTGTAATCTGCTGTTGGCAAATACACATTGTCCGGCAGAAGCGGGTGTACCTACTGCTCCTTTTTACACGCATATTTGCAACGACGGCTCCGACAATGAAAAAATGTTGTTGCGTAATGAAATTGCGCTACAAAATTCCAATACTTCACTTTATACTTTCATTGTCAGCAATGATGCCAATGGCGACATTATAGGCACCAGTGATGATGGTATTTTTGATTTCAGCAATAAGGACAACGGAACACCTTATCCCGCCGGAGAATATTGTTTTACGGGATTTGCCTACAATCAAGATGAATTTTATCAGATGATAGAAAACCCCTATGTACAAGCCCTCAATCCCTGTATTGAAGGGCGTATGGCTTTTCAGGATTTTATCGCTTGTGTGCGTGACCACAAAGGAACGGACATTGTAGCATTAGACGACTTACTCAGAGAACTAAACCTTTATGCTGCCATAGCAAAAGTAGATTGGTGCTATGATGTAGTAGAAGACAGTGCAAAATATTGCTTGCAGGTGATTGATTGCGAACAACAAAATACAAGCATATCGCATACAAAAACACCTACCGTTGCTCCCACGGTTCAATTACTCGGCGACCAAAGTCATTTGCTCAATTTTTATACATCTTCGAGTCGTTTGGTGCGTATTCAGGTGAGTGATTTATCGGGGCGTGTATTACTCAAACAGTCTTTTGCATCGCTCGAAGGCAACAACCAACTCAATATTTTTACGGCGCAATGGGAAAGCGGTTTGTATGTTATTAATCTAGAAGCCAATCAGGAATCTCATTTTATGCGCTTATTGGTGCAATAAAAAAACGAATTGTTTTATTATTATGCGCTTACTTGTTTGGGCAATAAAATCCTGAACGAAGTACCTTTTCCCAAAGCAGATTGATGTACAAAAATTTTTCCGTCGTGGTATTCTTCTATAATACGCTTGGATAGCGAAAGCCCCAAACCCCAACCGCGTTTTTTACTGCTGTAACCCGGTTTAAATACCCGCTCAAATTCACTTTTAGAAATACCTTTTCCACTGTCTTTTACATCAATAACGGCGTGTTGGTCGGTTTCGCTCAATGTTACCGAAATAGAGCCTTCGCCGCTTTCCATCGCATCTAAGGCGTTTTTGAGGAGGTTTTCCAACACCCAGTCCAAAAGTGGCGCACTCGCCGGCACCTGAATATCGGAAATCTGCGTCAGGTTATTGGTCATGCGCACTTTTTGTGGAGCACGACGTTCCATATATCTGAATGTTTTGAGCAAAGAGGTGTTGAGCAGTGTGATTTCCATTTTGGGTTTTGAGCCTATTTTGGAAAAACGCTCGGCGATGAGTTCCAAACGGCTCACATCATTTGAAATTTCGGCGGCTATATCGCGGGTGCCGCGCTCGTCGCTCTCGGCAAGCACATCTGTCCACGCCGATAAAGACGACAAAGGTGTTCCGATTTGATGTGCTGTTTCGCGTGCCATACCCACCCACACCTGATTTTGCTCGGCTCGCTTCGCCGACATAAATGCAAAATAGGTAACTACTAAAAAAAGTGTAATAATGCCGAGTTGTACATAAGGATAAATCCGCAACTGCGACAATAATTCAGAATCTTTGTAGTATAAATATTGATGGGTGTTGCTGTCCAAAGCTATCGTCACCGGCTCGTAGGCTTTTTTCATCGAGCGCAATTCCTTTACCAGATAAGCATCATCTTCAATTTTTTTTTCGTCTAAGTTTCGCGTAAATTCACGCAGAACATTGCCCTGCTGGTCGGTGATAATGAGTGGCACAGTGGTATTGTTTTGAATAAAAGCAAACTCAAAACTCAAATCTGTATTCTCATTGGCTTGGATAATCTTTGAATACACCGTTCCTATCATTTCCACTTTTTTGCGCTCCTCCTGCGATAATTTGTTGGCGAGCTGATTATTATAAATAAGCGAAGCAATGACGATGAACAGGGCAAAAATCAATAAGCCGATACGCCAATAAAATTCCTGTCGGTAAATATTCATGCTGCTAAGATGCTGAAAAATCCGTAAAAAATTGTCGTTTTCAATCAATCAACGGAAAACCCAAAAGAATGTTTTTATTTATGCCACTTTTACTGTTGGGCGGTGCAATACCGGAAAATTTACAGAATTGGCAATAAAACACAGTTGGTGTGCTTTTTGGTGGAGTTCGAGGGCTTTTTCTGTCATATCGGCAGTGGCTACCACCACAAAAGGGTGTAGCGTAACTTCCGTAAAATGACCGCCGTTCGTGGCGGTTTCCTGCATAATGCCTGTCGCTGTATCTGCATACTCCAGCACCACCACTCCTGCTTCGGCACACAAGTGCAAATACCACAACAAATGACACGCCGACAAAGAAGCAACCAATAATTCTTCGGGGTTGTGTTTGGCAGCATCGCCGCGAAAGGCAGGGTCAGAAGAACCCAAAATATCCGTTTTATTATCAATAGAAATCGTATGACTTCTTTCATAATTGCGATAGCCGCTTGTTCCCGAACCCACATTACCTGTCCATTGAACAGTGGCTTGATAGTGATGCTTTTTCATATCAAAACAATATAAATTTATTTGCAATTAAATGAATTTGTATGTTTTAATCCATTTTAAAAAAAACAAACCGTTGAAGATGCATAAAATTTCACATCGCAAGCAAGTGTTTATAATTTTCATTATTTAATCTGATGCTGCAATATATCCACAAGATAAATGATAGCTTAAAATCTCGTGCAAATCAGGTATCTCTTTTTTTATAAAAAATTTTGAACTTGCGGAATTAGACTCATTATAGCCTAAAATCATACGGGTTTAAATAGTTTTTTTAAAAAATATTTTACCAAAATATAAAGTATTCTCTATACTTAAAACTTTAGTGTTAATCATCATTTGTTTGTGTTTGTTTTGTGCGTATATAATCACTTCAAATTGTTCAATATTAAAATATGTTCAATATTAATGATAAAAACATATTTTTTATTAATGAAGTTTTTTTTTGCATAAAATATTTTTTACCTAACTTCGCAACTCTTTACTTATTTTTTTCATCACCAACTATTTTTCCGACAACATTTTAGCATGAAGGAGCAACTGATTAGTCAATTAGAGCAACTATTGAAACAAGATGACCTAATTAAAATAGGACGCGAAGTGCGCCATTTACAAGGCAATTACCGCCGTTTACTGCGCGAAACAGCACCTGCCACACCCGCTGCCGCCGATGATAACAATGCCACAGACAGCATTGCCGGCACCGACGACGCACCGCCCGAAGCACTCAACATTGAAACAAGTGCGGAAAATCCTGCACCTGCTGCTGCTCCGAAAAAGACGGCATCTAAAGATATGTTAGATGAGCATTTTGATAATCTCATCAAAGAATATTATCAGAAAGTTGAAATTGCCCGCATCATCAGTGCTACCGAAGAACAAAAAAAATTATTGGCAAAACGCGAACTTCTCCACGAATTGCGCGGATTGGTACAGGAGGCAGAACAAGGAAGAGTAAATTTTGAACAAATGAAAGGACTGCGGCTGCGCTGGAATGAAATAGGGCGCGTTAATGCTCCCGAATACGCCGACACACAATCCGATTTTAATTTTTTGATGGACAAAATGACGCACCATATTCAGGTAATCCGTGAAATGCGCGACATTGACCACCAACGCAATTTAAACAACAAACAGCAAATTATTTCCGCTTTGCAAACTTTGTCTGCTTCGGAAATGCCTTTGCGCGATGTAGAGAAAGAACTCCGCCACTTACAAACACAATGGTACGAAAGTGGGCAAGTACCCATTGATAAAAAAGACGAAATCAATCAAAATTATCGTCATTATGTAGATGGCATTATGCAAAAAATTGACGGTCATTACAGCACCAAACGCGAAGAAATGGGCGATAATCTCAAAAAGAAAGTTGACCTCTGCGATGCCGTTCAAGCGATTTGCGAACGCCCCTTGGAAGGGCAGGAAGCGTGGAAACAAGCGACTGAAGAAATTCAAGCCCTGCAAACACAATGGAAAGAAATCGGCTACTCCACCAACAACGAAGAAGCGTGGGCAGCATTTCGCCAAGTATGCGACACTTTTTACAACAAACGCCGCGAACATTTCGGCGGTATTGACGAAATACGCCGCAACAGTGCCGAAATCAAAAAAACATTGTGCGAAAAAGCGGTGGCTTTGCAGCACAGCCAAGACTGGCAAGCTGCCGGCGACCAGTTTGTTCAACTACAAAAAGAATGGAAAGTTGCTGGTCCTGCGCCGCAAAAAGAGGAAAACGAATTGTGGCAGCGTTTCAGAACTGCCTGTGATGTGTTTTTCAATGCCCGCAAAGAACACAACGAAAGTGTTAGTGTAATTTATGAAGAAAATTTGGCTAAAAAATTGGCTCTGCTCGAGGAAATCAGCAATTACTCCGTTGAAGAAAATGCAGAAACCGCTTTTGACCGCCTCCGCGATTATAACGCTCAATGGAATGAAATCGGTTTTGTGCCTATTAAATCAAAAAAAGAAATAACAAAGCGTTTTCAAGATGTAATTGATGCTAAATTTACTATTGCCAAAGCTTTGCGCACCGGAGCGCGGGCACAACGCCTTGAAGAGCATCTGAACACGATGCGCCAAGACCGCAGCAGCTCACCATCGCAGGAGTATGAACGCCGCGGCAGTAGCCAACGCAATCCGATAGAACAAAAAATTCAGAGCTTGCGCGATGAAATCAGCAATTATGAAAATAATCTCGGATTTTTGAAAGACAACGGAAAACCCAACCCGATTCGCGAGCAAATACAACAAAATATTGAGCGCGCCCGCAACGAAATGAACATTTTGTATCAGCAAATGAACGCAAAAACAGAAAATAACAATACGCCGCCGGAGGCAGCTTTGTAATTTTTTTTACTTCTTTTTTTAAAAAACCGTTTTTGGGAAACACTCAAAAACGGTTTTTTTATTTTTTTTTGCCCCCCTCACTTCTATGTCTTATTCTATCTGTAAAAGTTTATTGCTCAATAGTTTATTGCTATTTGTCTTTGTATAAACCATTTTTTGTACAATTACCGCAATCCGTATTTTTTGTTACTTTTTTATCAAAGTGCCGTCATTAAAATAAAAACGCCTCAACAACAACAGCAATATTTTTTATTACATTATTTAATTTTTTAATCAAATTTTTATGAATTTCAACTTAGACAGTATTTTGCCATTGCTTATTTCTTATGGCGGTAAAATTTTATTAGCATTTTTATTGCTCTTTGTAGGTTTGCGCATTATTAAGTTCATTGTAAAGAGATTGCATAGCTACATGAACAAAAGACAAATTGACGAAACTTTACAGCCATTTTTAATTTCCATTGTTGATGTTTTATTGAAGGTTTCTCTTATTCTCGCTATTGCCTCTACTTTGGGCATACAAACTACTTCGTTTGTTGCTATTTTAGGAGCTGCGGGTTTGGCGGTAGGTTTGGCACTGCAAGGCAGCTTATCCAATTTCGCCGGCGGTGCTTTGCTGCTCATTTTCCGTCCCTTTAAAGTAGGCGATTATATCAAAGCACAGGGTGCAGAAGGTTTTGTGCGTGAAATTCAGGTATTTAATACTATTTTGGAAACAATGGACAATATCCGTATCGTGCAGCCCAATGGTGCTTTGGCAAATGGTCAGATGACAATTGTGTCGGCAAATGATAACATTCGTTTACAAATTCCCGTATCTATTAATTATGGTTCGGATATTCAAAAAGCAAGGGAAGCGATTTTAAACGCTATCAACAAAAATCCAATGGTAATGAAAAATCCGGCGGCTGATGTAGTAGTTAGCTCTTTGAGCGATACTTCTATACAATTGACGGTGCGCCCTTGGTGCAAACCCGGTGACGGACCAGCAGTAGGCGGTAATGTAGCCGAAGCTGCCCGCAAAGCCTTAGATGAAGCACATATCAACGCACCTATTCCGCAACGTGTCATTCATAATGCCTAAAAAAAATATAGCCTATGTTTTAAATTGTTTTTTTTTAATTGAAAAATAAATTTTAATACATAAAAATATAAAAGAAGAAGTTTTGTGTTAATGATTGAGTACCTCTGTTTAAAGGCAGTGTACAAAAAAGCCTCAATGTAAAAATTGAGGCTTTTATTTTTTCAGAAATTAAATTTACTGTTGGGTGCGCCGCGACATCAGCAACTTCCCTTTATAATCGTAGCGAGGGTCGGCACTGTCCGAAAAACTGCTTCCATCTTCACGAAACCACGAAAAACCCGCGCTCAAATCTAAGGTATTGCCGTTCCATCTGCCTTCGCAACTGTTGAGATTGAAGCCCACAGGGTGGTGGTCGTTGAAAGGACGCAACTGAAAATGAATTTCTTTGCCGTCAGCTTTATCCAAGCCGCCCCAGATTTCGCAAGAGTCTTTACGCCCTTTGGTGTCTATTACGGCTACACCATCAAAAAAAGTGGGGCTGCTGCGACTGCGTTTTTTGTGCGGTTTGCCCATTCTCTTCCAGCGTTTTCATCGCTGAGGGGTTCAAATATTTCCAAACTCACCTGATGAGCAACACCGTCCGCATCGGTGCAAGTACCCTGCCACGCTCCCACCAATAGCGGCTGTGCAGCGTCATTGCTGTAAGCCCAGGGGCGGCGCACGGTATCATATTGTTTTTGAGCATAAAAACAACCGTAGCGCGATACCAGCAAAAATGCTATTATCCCTGCCAGCAATCCGAGCGTTTTTCCTTTTTGCATATTTTTCTAAAAAATCCTGTATAAGTCTTTTTATTTTCCTTCTTCTTCATTGAAATCCTTGCCCACATATTTAGATTCTTCATCAAAAGTATCTACCAAATCCACCGGTTTTGAGGAAGAAGGACGCACCCGCATATTGATCATTTCTACGGCTAATCCGAAAAACATCGCAAAATAAGCATAACCTTTGGGTACTTCCTGATGCAAACTTTCGGCTACGAGCATCATTCCTATCATTATCAAAAACGATAATGCCAATATTTTGATGGTGGGGTGACGATTGATAAATTCGCTGATATATCCAGAAAATAGCAGCATAATAAACATAGAAATCACTACCGCCGTAATCATAATCGGCACATTATTGACCAATCCTACCGCCGTAAGTATGGAATCAAAAGAAAAAACAATATCAATAATAATAATCTGAAAAATAACCTGCCCCAAAGTAACCCGCTTGCCGTCTTTTGTCACCATAGGGTCGCCTTCGAGTTTTTGGTGTATTTCGGATACACTCTTTCCAATCAAAAACAAGCCCCCCGCCAATAATATCAAATCGCGCCCGCTCACACCAAATTCGCCCACATAAAACAAGGGTTGTTTCCAATGCGCCAACCAACTGATAAATGACAATAAAATAATCCGAAATACCAGCGCACACATTAATCCGATACTACGCCCTTTGGCTTGTAAATTTTTGGGTAAACGATGCGTAACAATGGATATAAATATGATATTGTCAATCCCCAAAACGATTTCTAAAAAGGTAAGTGTGAGTAAACTTACTAAATTGGTAGAAGTAAAAATTTGATCCATTCGTATATGTATGATTATATTTTTTTCAAGTCAAAAAACATTTTCATTTCCGCCTTAGTTCCAACATTCTATAAGGCTCTTTAGTTTAGTTCGGCAAATGTAGGTTTTTTATCAGATTTTTTATTTCTTCTTCGGAATTAAAACTGTGCAAACTAATGCGTAACCGCTCGCTGCCCTGTGGTACGGTGGGGTATAAAATAGGGCGCACATCAAAGCCCTGCTCCTGCAATGCGTGGGCAGCGGCGCGAGTGGCTTCGTTACCGCCGATAATGTGCGAAATAACCGCCGAATGAACGGCAATAGTGGGCATTTCACGCTGAAATAAATGAATATGTGCCTGTAATTGCTTGCGTGCTTTGTTTAATTCGGGCAGTAGCTCATAAGCCGTTTGTATATGTAATACCTGATGCAAAGGAACGGCGGTGGTATAGATAAAATTGCGACAATAATTAATTAAATATTGGCGTAAAAGTGCCGTGCCCACGATTGCTGCGCCACTGCTGCCCACCGCCTTGCCAAAAGTATGCACCCGCGCCCATACAGCATCTGCCAGCCCCTGCGCCTGTACCCAACCGGCTCCTGCCTCGCCGTAAATACCGTTGGTATGCGCTTCATCTATCACCAACCAAGCTCCGTATTGCTGTGCCAAAGCTACGAGGTCGTGCAGGGGTGCAAAATCTCCGTCCATAGAATACAAAGATTCGGCAACAATGTAAACCTGTCCGCCCTTCAATTTTTGCAACTGCTCTTTCAGTTGCTCCATATCGTTGTGACGAAAGGCGTGGGTATGTGCAAAACTCAGGCGCAAGCCATCACGGATAGAGGCGTGGCAGTATTCGTCGTACAGAATATGGTCGCCGCGCTGCGCCATACACGACATCAGTCCCACATTGGCCTCGAATCCAGAGGAAAAAAGCAAAGCCGCTTCGCTGCCGTGAAAAGCCGCCAATTGTGCTTCGAGGTGTTCGTGGAGACTGCTGTTGCCGCGCAACAAGCGCGAGCCGCCCGCGCCGTTGATGTGCGGGTATCGGTATAATTTTTCCAAAAAACGTGAGCGCAACAATTCGCTGCGTGCCAAGCCCAAATAATCATTAGAGGCAAAATCTGCCAGTGTATTTTCGGGTAGCAAACGCCGCAAAGAGGCATTTTCCGTTCTTTTTGCTAAAGCAGCAGCCAAATGCGGTGGATTGTTGTTCATCATTTTTTTAAAAAAAATTGTACTCTTTTCTGATTTTATCCTGAAGTAAGTCCGTATTTTCAGAAACTGCTTATTTTAAAAAATTTTCGTTCCTATTCAAAATATAAAATATTGAATGGATTTTATCAAAAAAATCTGTAGCACAAGATAAATGCACTACAGATTTTTTTGATATTTTCGCACAATATCAATATGTGTTCTTTTTTGTATTTATATATAAATAAATTTTAAAATCATTTTTTTTGCATAAAAATCAATTTTAATTTTTACTTTTTAAGGCACTATTACTTTTGTAGTTTGCATTACGCCACCCTGCTGCAACACACGACAAATATACAAACCAGAAGGCAAATTTATTTCGTCAAAAGAAAGCAGCGTATTGCCTAATGGCAGTAATTGTTGAGGCAATCGGCGCACTGTTTGTCCTTTTACATCAATTAAATCTATTTGTACTTGCTCCATATCGGCAACCTGATTGATAAGATGCAACAACAAGCGGTTTCCCTGCAAAGGATTGGGCGACAGTGCCAAGCGCAAAGCGGTATTTTCATTTACCTTCTCCATTGTTATAGTAGCGTTGTTATCGGATTTAGGTGTACAGCCGCCGATGTATGCGTGAAAATCACAACCGCTTACGGCTGTAAAACCGTCTTTTAAATCAATCCACTGCCCCGCACTGTATGTTACCATTGCTCCGGCGGCAATGCTGTTGGTGGCGGTAATGCTTTGTGCCGCCAAATGCTCCTCATTTCCGGCAATAGCAGCATTTAAAGTGAGGTCGTTCTCACAAGAAACGGGTGTTCCCGAAATAACAATATCATCAATATAAATCCAATTGCCGTAGCCGTTAATATTCTGAAACTGAATAGTTACCAATTGCCCGTCAAAAGCAGCTAAATTGATGGTTTCGGTTCGCCACTGGCTGCAAGCATTGGGCGAAAATGCAGAAGTGGTATTGGCGGCGGTATTGAGTGTGGCGCAACTTTTGTCGTATAAAGTTTGCGCACTGCCCGCGCAAGGAATTACATTTACTTTCAAGCGGTCGCAATAGGTAGTATTGTATCCGGCATACGCCACATCAAACTGCAACTGAGCATCCTGATAGCCGCTTAAATCCAGCGTAGCCGAAAAATAATCGTTCGCTCCCGAACTGTTGTAATCAAAATTATTGAGCGCAATAGTGCCGCTGCCGCAGGTGATATTGCCTTTCCACGCCCAAGTGATAGTACCCGAAGGATTGCTGATGCTCCAGTTATTGGTATTGGCGGTAAAATCATCGCTAAAAGGCTCTACACCACTCAATACACTCACGGCAGTACTGACGGTTTTTGTACTGCTGCCATTGGCATTAGTGGCAGTGAGCGAAGCACTGAATGTGCCCGAACTGCTGTATGTAACCACCGGATTGGGCAAAGTAGAAGTGGCGGGGGTGCCACCTGTAAACGTCCAATTCCAAGCGGTTGTGCCACAACTCGTTATTTCATTGAATTGTACTGTCGTACCCGGACACACCGAGGTCGCCGATTGCGAAAAATCTACGACAGGCACACCGCTTACATTTTCAATGGTATATTTAAAATAGCCGTTGGGTGCGGTGATAGGGCGCACCTGTGTTTTTCCCGAAACAGCGGTAGCCTCAATATAATAATACACCGAAGTACCCGCGCTTTGTGCCGGAATTTGCGCCTCCCAACGTGCTTCGGCAGCATCAACGAGCGTCATCGGGATAGCAGTATAAGTGCCTCCTGCTGTCGTTTTGTAATAAACATTTGCGCTGCTGATGCCGCTTTCGTGCTGAATAATAGCCTGTACGGTGCGGGCGGTGGTCTCGCAGGTATTATAAAGTCGGGCGGTAGCAATGCGCAAAGGGTCGTTGCTATGTACCACTTTGGTGATGCAGTGGAGTGCGCCGCTCGCCGAAATAATATTGTTGCAGTTGATACCCACTACATTATATCCTGGGAGTTCAGCTTGATAAGTAGCCAAAGCGTCAGCATCGGAAGCGTGATTGTAGATGGGAACCAAAATGGTTTTGTTTAAAAAAATAGAATTGGTGTAGGTACGATAATCGCCGCCCGCATTCGGATATTGCCCACTGGCATCGGGAGGCATCGGCACGCGCACAATGCGATACGGATTGCCAAAAGCAGTGGTGAAATTATTTTGGATATAATCAATATTGGCTTCTATCTGTGGTCCGTCAGAAATACCCGCCGGATACTCGCCAAATAAAATCGTTTCTTCGTCGAGCATCGCCATGTGCATATCAATATGATGAATACCATCGTAAGGCAGCACGTCCATTTTAATATAACGGTCAATGCCCATATACAGGTTTTTGATATTATCAATCTGGGCTTCGGTTTTGGTGGGGTTTTCATCTAAAATCAACTTGGATGAAAAAGCCGTTCCGCAGCCATCTGTTTGGAAATTGCCGCCGGTATCGGTGAGGTCGTAAGGGGCGGCGGTCATGCTGTAAATCGGAATATTGGCATAAGCGGCGATAGCATCGGGCAACACATCATCATCTGGGCGGGGGCGGTTGTAAATCCAATCTACGATATAAGGCGTACTTACATCATTGGCATACACGCTCCAGGGTCCGTAGTCGCGTATCCAAACACTATTAAAAGGCTCTTGCAAAAAATGCACATTGGCAAGGTTGATGCCCGCATTGGTAAGTTGTGTTTGTACAGTAGAAGGATTAGAGCAAATGATATATACGTCCATTTCGTTCACAGCGTATTGCACAATTTGTGTCAAAATATCTGTATAGCTCGTCCAAGTAATACAAAGTGCTTCACCTTCTTCCCATTCGGCGGGTGTGCGCACTGGTGCGGGCGGCGGTGTAGTAATTCCTTTTTGTCCAGCGATATTTGCTAGATAAGCAGGCATTTGTTGTGCTTCTTCGGGGGTGAGCGAAGCGGGTAAATTTTTATTTTGCGCCCTTGCCGCAGGCGACAACAACAAGCAGAGAATAAAGAGAATGTAATACTTTTTCATATTAAAATTAAAATAAGAATGAAAAAAAATAAAGCTATCAGACTTCAATTTTCAACAAATATACAAAATTATATATTTTATTGTTTTTAATATTGCATTTTTTATCATTTACCCCAACCATTCGCTGCCATTTATCAGCACACGGGCAATGGAGGTATCGCCGAAATTATAAGGCAAATATGCCAATGCTGGTATGGGCTTCGTGATGATTACATTACCGCGTTTGCCGCGTGCTATCGTGCCGCACTCGTGTTGTAGCTCCATCGCCGCCGCACCGTTGAGCGTAGCTGCATTAATGGCTTCTTCGGGCAGCATCTTCATTTTAATACAAGCCAGCGACACCACAAAATTCATATTTCCCGTAGGTGAAGTTCCCGGATTGAAATCACTCGCAATGGCGATCGGTACATTGGCTTCCATCAACTGGCGGGCGGGAGCATAGCTCAGTCCCAAAAAGAAAGCACAGGCGGGCAGCAAAGTAGCAAAAGTATCGCTGTTGGCAAGGGCAGCGATGGCAGCTTCGTCCATACATTCCAAATGGTCGGCAGAAATGGCGGCGTTTTCTACGGCTACTTGTACACCGCCTGTAATGCCGAGTTCGTTGGCATGGACTTTAGCTTTAAGACCATATCGGCGAGCGGCTTGCAAAATTTCGTTGCTTTCTTCGGGTGTAAAAAATCCTTTGTCGCAAAAAACATCACAATAATCGGCGAGTTGTTCGGCGGCAATCTGAGGCAGCATTTCTTCTATAATCAGACGAATATAGCCGTTTCGGTTATGGCGATAGGCTTGCGGAAAAGCGTGTGCGCCCAAAAAAGTGGCTTTCACCGGAATCGGTACAGCGGCTTTGAGGCGGCGAATCACACGCAACATTTTCAGTTCGGCATCGGTGCTGAGTCCGTAACCGCTTTTTATTTCAATAGCTCCCGTACCCAGAGCAATGAGGCGGCGCAAGCGGTGCAGAGCCTGTTCAAAAAGTTCGTCTTCGCTCATCGCTTGCAGCTTGCGTGCCGAATTGAGGATACCGCCACCCTTTGCCGCAATATCTTCGTAGCTCATACCCTGTATTTTATACACAAATTCCTCCTCGCGCGTGGCAGCAAACACAATATGCGTGTGCGAGTCGCACCAAGTGGGCAGCACATATCCGCCTTTTGCATCTATTACTGTGTAATAACTCGGCACTGTGGGGTATTGTTCCATACTGCCAAAATCAGCGATGTTGCCGTTTTCAATGAGCAAAAAAGCGTGGTCAATGGAGGGGAGTTGTTTCATTTCAGTGCCGCGCCGTGCCATTTCAAAAGGAGGGTTTTGCTCTACTTGCAGCAGACGGGCGATATTTTTAATAAAAACAGAAGATGACATATCAAATAAAAATATTGCTACAGTATTTTTTGGTAAAGTGGATAAATAAAAACGGGCAGGTTCTTGTTGCAGAACCTGCCCGTTTTTGTATTTTTTTCTATTAATGTTTGTGGTTGTCGTGTACTTCTTCGTGTTTATGTGCCGAAGAATCCGCCATCAGTGCCTCGTATTCCTGCATCAGGCGTTCTAAGCTGTCGGACTGCCCCCCCAAAGCCGACTGATCGGCGGGGTGCTGTTCTAACCACTGCTGATAGGCGGGCGAAGCGCGAAACGCCGAAAAGAGGGTGTCACCGGTATTTTCGAGCAAGTCGGCAGGATTATTACCGAAACGCTCCAAAATTTCGCCAAAAACAGCAGTTGCCTTATCATATTGCCCGCTTTCCATTTGTATTTGTGATTGTGTCCAATAAGCCTCTTCTATATCATCTTCCTTTGCAATAGCGGCTTGTATGGTTTTGTCAGCTTCATCGTATTTTTTCAGTTGCGATAATACCTGCGCTTTTAACACATCTAAATACGGGTCTTCGGGAATGGCGGTTTTCAGGGCTTCAATGGCGGTCATTGCTTTTTCGGGTTGTTCTTTCATAAAATAGATTTCTATGAGCTTCAACTGCAAAGCGTGGTCGTTCGGATAGCTTTTTTTATACACTTCAACGGCTGCATCAAGTGCCGAATCTGATACCATCTGTGCCAAATTCAGACGCATCGCCAAAATAATTTTATCATTTTGCACACTCGGCGGCAGCGAGTCGATGGCACGCAGGGCGGCATCTAATTTTTTGGCGGCGTGCAAGCCGGCGATATACTCTAATTTTGGAAAAGCCTCAATGATGGGGTGTGTAAAAGTAGAATCTTCATTGGCTAAATTGATAATGTACAAACGGCGCAAATTGCTGCTGAAGGTTTCGCTGCTCACATAGCCGTAAAAATCCGTAATTTGAAAATCCTTTTCGCCGGCGGGCTTAAAATTGAGTTCAAAATAATTTACGCCTTCATCCGACAGCAAACGATACATCGCAGTGGTGTCGTTCATCATACGGATAAATTTGTATTTGCCGCCGTTGTTGGCTCCGGTAATCACTTTGCCCAAGCTGAACTCCTGCTCCAAATCCTGACGAAAACCATCTTGATAATAAGCAGGAGCCGATAAACCGTCTGTTACTTTATGATACAAAGCATCAAGGGCTACATAGCTGTCAATGGTGGAGGCATCTTTGTTATTCATCAAATTTTCCAATTCTTTGGCAAATTCATCTGCTTTGTTCACTTTTGAACAAGAAAGTGCCGTTATCAACAATATACCTGCCACCAAAAAAACTTTTAAAAAAAAACGCATAAAATAAAGATATAAAATCAAGAAAATATAGTTTAAAAAAGGGATAATAATTCAACTACCGATTTTACTTTTTTTATTACAAATAAAATTATTTAACATATATATATTATTACAAAACATTAATTTGCAGTAAATATTTTTATAATTTATTTTTATTGTAAAGATAAATCAAAAAGGAAATAAATATTCGTATTCAAATATCCGATAAAAGAGTAATTATAAATAATTTTCTAAGTTTTTGTCAAAAAAACAGCGCAAAGGTACATATTTCAAAACCTTGAAGTAATTTTTTATTATGATTAAACACAAAACAATTAATTTTGTCTATCCTTAAATATTTTTTAAAAAATTATAACATGAAAAATTGTTTGATTTGGCTCTTTGCAGCAGTAATGACTTTGATAAGCATCAGCACTATACAGGCGCAAAACAATACGCAGCCGGTGCGTGCTACAGGTGCGGCGGCACACAAAGGTGTCGGTGTTCTCAGCGCACAAGAACGCGCCGAACGCTATGCCCAGCAACTGCACGCTATGGTAAACCTCAGCGAAACTCAAATAACAGAGGTAGCAAAAATTGGCGAAACCTTTGAAACCCAAATGGACGCATTGCGCCAAAGCGACCTCGCCTCCGATGAAAAAAGAACACGCGGTTTGGCTCTTTCGAATGAAAGAACAACTGCCGCCAAAAAAATCCTCACCGCCGAACAAATTGCCGCTTGGGACAAATGGGAGGCTGATTTGAAAGAAAAAAGAGATGCCCGTATCCGCGAATACAACGCAAAAAACCCGAATAATCCCGTTGGTAATTAAAGGCTAAATATTTTTTGTCCGGCAGCGTTATTCATATTTTATTATCCATTGTTGCTTATACTGATGCGGTATGAGTCGCTTTTTTTTTAAACTTACATTAAAAATATTTTTTCAGTCAATGCAAAAACCCCTTTCATTGCTTATCTTCTTTTGTGTTATTTCGTTTTCGCTTTCGGCGCAAAAGGTAGTGTTTGAAGCAGCTAAAAATTTACCCGGCAAACGTGTGAGCGACATTGCCTTAGAAAGCGGTCGCCGCTTGTGGGTTGCCACCGATAAAGGAGTTGCCTGCCTCACCGAAGGCGCAAAACCACTTTATTTTGTGGACTCCACCGATGCCGCCAAATTCAACGCCAATGTGATAGAAATAGACCGCTACAACCACAAATGGATAGGTACGCAAAAAGGTGAGGTGATAAAAATCAGCAATTTTAGTACCCAAACCTACCAAACCATGAGTGTTTTTGAATCCGACCCGCAGAGTATTGTCAGCTTGTCGGTAGATGAAGAGCAGGTATGGGCGGGTTCTTCGCAGGGCAAAATTGCGGGGTATAATTTTAGCAACCAGAGCAATGTGCCGATAGAAACTTTTTATGTAGGACCTATACACGCCCTATACGCCGAAGGTACGCAGTTGGAATTTGCGGCACGCGGCAACGGCTTGTTCAGAAGCGGAAAAAACTACAAGAACAGTAAATGGAAAGAATACGCCAACATCGCCGAAGCCTACGATATAAAAAAGCGCGGCAATACTTTTTGGGTATTAGGAAAAGATTACAGCGGCGGCACGCTGCTGCTTTCATCAGATGATTTGGAAGACTGGAAAAAACACGATGTATCTTGTTTGCAGGGCGAAAACACACGCCTGTATGAGATTGACTTTGATAATGTCGGTAATTTGTGGATAGGCAGCGGCGCGGGCGTATTGCAATACAATCCGGCTACGGGCAGCTGCAAAATGATTTCACAAAAAAATGTTCCTGCTTTTCCGATGCAAGCCGTACATTCTATCGTGTGGCAAAACGATTCGGTGGTGTGGATAGCATCGCCACAGCAGGGATTGTATCAGATGAAAGTACGCAGCTGGGAAGAGCCGGTGGTGGCGGCAGCGACAGAAATAGAAGAAGAAAAATCTATTCAGCGCAAAAAATCGCTTATTTCTATTAGTGATATTCGCTGCAATGATACTTTGGAGTTGTCTAAACTCATTTTTCGTCCCAACTCCACCGACTTCCTCAATCCGGCAGCCTCCGAAGAAACGCTGGATATTGTATATGAATACTTAGACCAACACCCTGACGAAAATTTGGAATTGTACGGACACACCAACAACCTCAGCGACAACACCGACTTTTTGATGCAGTTGTCGGAACAGCGTGTAGAAGCCGTTAAAAAATATTTGGTAACGAAAGGCATCAAAAAAGGTCGTATTACTACCCTGTCGTTTGGTGGCACCAAGCCCATCATCAGCGAAGGCACTGCCGCCATGCGCGAAATCAACAGGCGGGTAGAACTGATGGTGCGATGTAATTAACGACACCCAACAACAAACACCTTTTTGACAGATTTTTATAGCCCTGTAAGGTTTTTTCGGGAAACTTTACAGGGCTATTTGTTTCCCTTTGCCACCCCAATAAATCTGATACAGAAAACTTGTAAATATTTTGGAGTATTGCGTATATTTGTATTTTATTAAATTATATACGCAATCAAAGAAGAAAAGGCGGGATTTGCAAATAAATCAGTAGTTGTTGATGGACAACAAAGACTCACAACTACGCTAGTTTTTTTAATTGCGTTAAGGGGCACTGAAACCGACCCAATCAAACAGGATTTTATAAATCAGAATTATCTGACTAATAACTCATCTTCTTTTCAAGATAAACTTAAACGGTAATGGTTTTATTGCAACCGTTGATGTATTTTTGTGCAATAGCTATTGTATAGGATAATAGCGATAAATTCAATGACCTTGTTATCAGGTTTTTATCATCAGATATAATATAATGCTAAATCACCAACAGTTGATTAAAAAACACTACCTCAATTTGCTCCGCCGCCCAAAGCTCGATACAAATCTACAACAGCATTTAATTGCCCAAACTGTGCATTCAAATAACTCAACTGCGCATTAAGCTCATTCTCCTGTGAGCGGAGAACTTCCAGATAGTTCGCCAGCCCATAATTTACCAATTCCTGTGAATATTCTGTAGCCAACCGATAGGCATTATACTCCTGCTGCTTAAGTGACATTATTTCCGTTTGCGTTTGATATAATGCTAAAGCATTGGACACATCATTAGCTGCATTTAAAATAGATTTACGATACTGAATATAAGCAATTTGCTTATTGGCTAATGCAACTTCTTTTTGTGTTCTCAATTGCCGCCTATTCCAAATGGGTTGTGTAAGAGAAGCTATGGTATTAATAAAAAACGATTTCACACTAAGTATCCTATCAATATCAATGCTCTGCAAACCCGTATTGGCAGTAATTCTGAGTGAAGGATAAAAATTTGCTTCGGCTACGTTGGTGAGTTCAAAAGCATTAATCAAATCATATTCTGCGGCTCTTATATCTGGTCTGTTTTTTAATAAATCATAAGGCACGCCATACAGCAATTTATTATCAAACGATTGCTGGTCTAAACTTGCCCTTTCTAATTTATGTGGACTTTGATTTAGTAGAATGGACAAAGCATTTTCGCTAATAGTCCTTTGGTTGTTTATTGTAATTAATAGACTTTTGGCATTCAATAAAAGTGCTTCACTTTGTTTTACAGCAACTTCCGTTAATATGCCAGCTTCTTTCAATGCTTTGCTTATTTCTAAAGACTTGGTTCGGGTAGTAATTGTAGATTCCGTGATTTTATACTGTTCGTCCAGCACTAATAATTGATAATACAATTTTGCTACATTACTCACCAATAAAGATTGCTGTGCTTGAGTACTTGCAAAACTGCTTAATAAGGTAGCTTGTGAGGCTCTTTTGGCACTGCTAATTTTTCCCCATACATCTGCTTCCCAGCCTAATGAAAATGGGATGTTATATTGTACAAGATGCCTTCTTTCTCCGAATAACTGTCCAAACTGTGTATTTAGTGACTGTGAACTATACGAAACTTCCGGTGCTACAGTAACCGATGGGAAAAATTGTGATTTGGCTTGTTGATAATAGGCTTGACTTGTCTTAATTCTTTCTACAGCTATTTTTAAATCTAAATTCTCACTAAGTGCTACTTCTATATATTTTTTTAAAAAAGCATCATTAAAGAAATCACTCCAACCAATATCAGCAATAGTTCCAGAATCCTGCTGATACAGTTCCACTCTAAACATATCCGGCTGTACTAATTGTGCTTCATCTCGTGTATATTTTTTACTGACAAAGCACGATTGCAATACAACCGAAAACAATACAAAAAGTAATATTGATATTTTTTTATTCATTCGTCATTCTACTTTTTTATTGATCAAAATGTACAGGTTTTATTTTTTCTTGTAACCATTGGAATAATACAAACAACACTGGAATTACTATCAATCCTAAAATAGTTCCTACCAATAAGCCAACAGCAGCACCTGTACCGATACTTCTATTGCCTGCCGCTCCTATACCAGAGGCGAATACCAAAGGAAGCATACCAAAAATAAATGCAAAAGAAGTCATTAAGATAGGACGCAATCTGGCTTTAGCTGCATTGATAGCGGCTGTAATAATAGGCTCACCATGCCGCCTTCTTTGTACCGCAAATTCTACTATCAAGATGGCATTCTTGGCTAAGAGTCCTACGAGCATCACCAAGGCAATTTGAAAGTAAATATTATTTTCTAATCCGGCTAACCACTGACCCAAAAATGCCCCCATCACACCGAATGGTAATGATAAAATCACTGACAATGGCAACATATAACTTTCGTACTGTGCGGCTAAAATAAAATACACAAACAATACACTTAACATAAATATCAAAAGCGTTTGTGATCCTGCATTTATTTCTTCCCTTGTCAATCCTGTATAATCAATAGAGAAATCACTCGGCAAATTACTACTGGCAACTTCTTGAATGGCAGCAATAGCATTACCTGTACTGAAACCTTCAGCATTTGCTCCTGTAATTTTTACGGAAGTAAATAAGTTATATCGATTCACGGATTGAGGCCCATATACTTTCTTTAATGTTACAAATTGTGTAATTGGTGTCATTTGTCCGGTACGCGTTCTTATATACAATTCATTCAAACTCTGTGGGTCTTTTCTAGCATCTGGTAATGCTTGTACCATCACACGATATTGCTTTCCATATTTAGAAAAATCAGCAGCATAAACGCCACCAATGTATCCTTGCATAACTGATAATACTGTAGAAACGGACACTCCGGCACCTTCTGCTCTAGGTACATCTATTACCATTTCATATTGTGGAAAATTGGTGTTGAAAGAAGTCTGTGCAAATTCTATTTCAGGTCTTTGCATAAGCGCACCCATAAAAGATTGAGCAGTTTCATTGATTTTATCTATTTCATTGCCGGCTTTATCTAACAAAACAAATTCAAATCCTGCATTACTACCAAATCCGGGAACACTCGGTGGACTAAAGAATACAATCCTAGCATCTGCTATCGATCCTGCTACTCCAAATAGTTGTTTGGTAATATTTTCTACACTTTGATTGTTGTCGCCTTTACGGTCATCAAATGGGTCAAGTCGCAAAAATGCTAAACCATTATTGCTACCATTTCCGGAAAAGAAACTTCTACCAGTGGCAATAGTCATTGCTTTTACGCCTTTTATTTTAGAGGATTTTGCTTCTAATTCTTTTAATACGCCATAGGTTCTTTCCATTGATGCACCTGCGGGCAATTCCACATTTACAAATATTATTCCTCTATCTTCATTGGGTACGAAACCGGAAGGCATAGATTTATTAATAAAAAATATAGCCGCTAATGAAATGACAAACAATCCTATAACAATCCATTTTCTATTCACTAAGGTAGTAAATATTGCACCATACTTTTCTGTGATGGTTCCAAAAGCTGTGTTGAATTTGTAGAAGAATTTTTGCAATAAATTCTTCTTTTCATAATCACTATCGGTTTTATGATTTCTTAAAAATAAAGCACTCAACATCGGGCTTAAAGTCAATGCATTGACTGCAGAAATAACAATCGCCACTATCAGCGTAATACCAAACTGCTTATAAAAAACACCCGTCGGACCAGCAATAAAAGTCACCGGAATAAACACCGCTGCCATTACTAAAGTTATGGAAATAATCGCTCCGGAGATTTCGTGCATGGCACTGGTTGTAGCTTGGCGGCTGTCTTGTTTACTATGTTCTAATTTGGCATGAACCGCTTCCACTACTACAATGGCATCATCTACTACTATTCCTATCGCCAGTACTAATGCAAATAGCGTTAATAAGTTCAGTGAAAAACCGAATAGGTTTAAAAAGAAAAATGTACCAATAATAGAAACCGGAACCGCAATAGCCGGAATCAAAGTAGAACGGAAATCTTGCAAGAAAATGAATACCACTAAGAAGACTAAGAGAAATGCTTCTATTAAGGTTATTATTACTTTCGAAATGGAGGCTTCTAAGAATTCATTGGTATCAAAGTTGATGGTATAATTGATTCCTTCCGGCAAATCAAGATTTTTCAAAAAGTCTTTAATGTTATTATTAATTTCTCTGGCATTGGAACCCGGAGTCTGAAATATCCCCATACTTAATGCCGGATGACCTAAATTTTCCCCGACTCCTGCATAGGATAAAGCATCTAACTTCACATCAGCCACATCTTTCAATCGTAATAATTGTCCACTATTTAAGGAGCGAATGACGATATTACCATATTCTTCTTCTGTTGTGTATTTACCTTTATACCTTATGATATATTCGAAAGAGCTACCCACATTACTTCCAATTTGGCCGGCAGCAGCTTCTTTACTTTGTGCATTGATTGCATTGATGACATCACTTGGTTCCAATCCATAATTGGCTAATTTTTCTGGTTTTAACCAAATGCGCATGGCATAGGTTTTCCCTCCAAAAAGACTGGCATCGCCTACACCATTGATTCTTTTAATCTCCGGTACTACATTAATATCTATATAGTTTTGTAAAAAGACTTCATCATAATCTTTATTTGTCGTGTAAAAAGACATATACATCAAGGCACTGGTCTGTTGCTTTTGAGTAACTACTCCACTTCTGGTAACTTCTACAGGTAATAAAGGAGTGGCTCGAGCTACTCTATTTTGCACATTCACAGCAGCAATATCAGCATCTACACCTTGCTTAAAGAAAACTTCTATACTCGCTGAACCATTATTATTGGCAGATGATGTAATATATTCCATTCCCTCTACACCATTAATTTGTTCTTCGATAGGGATGATGACACTTTGAAGAACAGTCATCGCATTAGCACCCGAATAATTTGCAGAGACACGAACAGTAGGCGGAGCAATATCGGGATATTGCGTAATTGGCAAATTATTTAAGCCCAAAATACCCAATATCACTATTAGAATAGATATTACAGAAGAAAGTACCGGTCTTTCGATAAATTGTTTAATCATTAGAGTTTGGGCTTTAGATGATTAATAATACTGTCTGTGGTGGTTAATTGCGCTTTTACTTTCATGCCCGTTTTTAGTGTCCCTACTCCTTGTGCTGCTATTTTATCACCTACTTTTACGCCATCATTGATAATACCCATATTATTAGTTCTTGCAGTGACATTTACCTTTGTAGCCACTACAGAATCACTGACTATTTTATATAAAAACATATTTCCTTGTTGCTCATAAAGTGCTGACTCAGGCACTATCATTGCATTATTGAATTGCTTGGGTATTCGTATTTCTCCAGTATTTCCATTCGTTAAAATACCACTTGGATTGGGGAATGAAACCCTGAACTGAATGCTACCTGTTGTCGGATCTATCTGTCCTGTAACTGTTGTTATTTTCCCTTTTTCGGAATAAATACTTTCATTAGCTAAAAGCAATTCTACCATTGGAAGATTTCGTATTTTATCGCTGACACTTGTACCATCTATATTTCCCAAAAAATCTAAATACTCCGCTTCGTTCATAGAAAAATAAGCATACAATTCTCTGGTGTCTGAAATTTTAGTGATTGGCATAGGGTCAGACGGACCAACTAAAGCCCCTTTCCTGAAATTTATTTTACCCAATATACCGCTAATGGGTGCTTTAATAATAGAATAATCTACACTGGCTGCAGCACTTTTATAATTAGCTTGCGCTTGTTCATAAGCGGCATTTGCTTGACTCAACTGACCATTTGCTCTGAGAAGGTTCGCTTTAGCTGTTTCCAATTGCACATTGGAGATAATACCTTTATCTACTAAGGGTTGTAGCTTATCAACTTCTATACGGGCAGCATTTACATTGGCTTTAGAGGCTTCTATATTAGCACTTGCAGCAGTAATGCCAGACTTAGCAGCAGATGCATTGGGAGCAAGTACATTTGTTTCTAATCTGAAAAGTGCTTGTCCTTGATGAACCTGCTGACCTTCATCAACTAATACTTCCAAAATGTAGCCGTTTATTTTAGCACGGACATCATTGTTATTAGTTCCTTCTATCGTTGTTGGGAAATTTTGATAGGTGGTTATCGTTTTTTGAGTGACTTCTACAGCAGGAATAGACTTCGGCGGTTTTTGCTGTTCTCCTTTTTTACCACAAGCATTTAAGATAAGTATGAGAAGCAGGAAGTATGGGATTGATAAAATCCTTTTATTTAATATTGTCATAGAAAATTAATTAGAAAATCAGCATACAAAAGTTAATAAATAAGCAATTGCAAAGGTAAAATATTACAAACCATTTGTTGTCAGTTTAATTATAATTATACCCTTTCGAATAATAAATCCTTATAATTAAGAATTATGTAGTTGTTTTTTGCTACTGTTAAGCCGTACTCTTTTAAGGGTGCTTCACACTTGGTTACAATTTGTTTCTGGTAATAACTCAGATTAAAATCAATAAGCTGCTGTAAATCTTTCTTGATGATAATTTTGATTTTCTACCTCATCAGCAATTACTACTGCCAAGTCTTCTACAGACAAAATACTTCTATTATTCTCGTCTAAAACAGGATTGCCTTTGCCTGATTACGGTTTAACAATTTTTCAGCCTGCCACAAATATAAATAAAAAGGGCTAACGTTCAATTAAGCACGTAAGCCCCCATTACGCAAAACCGACGTCAGTGGTAGTATTTTATTTTGTGTCGGTTAGCTTAAAAATGGATAATCAATATACCCTTTTTCGCCACCACCAAACATTGTCGCTCTATCGGGTTGGTTTAAAGGTGCATTAAATTCAAAACGCTTTGGCAAATCTGGATTAGCCAAAAACGATACACCAAACGAAATTAGTTTAGCTATGCCTTTTTGTAATTCTACTTCTGCTGTTTCTTTATTGTAAGCTGTATTTGCAATAAGTTTATTCTTTGATAATTTCCCAAATAATTCAATTTCATCGTCTTTTGGATAATGAGCTAACAATGGAAACATTGGACTACGTTTCATAAGCTCAACAAATGCAAAATCCATTTTATTAAGCTCTTGTATTAAATAGGTAAATGTTTCAATTGGGTTATCTGAAATAATTCCTGCATACGGCTGCAAAGGAGAAATCTTAATACCAACTTTGTCGCCACCAATAGTATTAATCAATTCTTGCATCACTTCCAAAATAAAACGACTGCGATTTTCTACGCTTCCTCCGTATTCGTCAGTTCTTTGATTTGCGCTTTCTGCTAAAAATTGGTGGGGTAAATAGCCATTAGCTCCATGTAATTCCACCCCATCAAAACCTGCTTCAATTGCATTTTTAGCTGCTTGTCCGTAGTCTTTTACAATTTGTTTGATTTCTGATGTGGTTAATGCCTTTGGAGTTTCATATTCTTTTGGTCCTTGTGAAGTAAAGTGTTGCATACCACTTATGGCAATCGCCGATGGTGCTACTGGCAAAATTCCTTTTCTATCTATCGAATGCCCTACACGACCGGTATGCCAAAGTTGTGCATATATTAGCCCTCCTTTTTTATGAACGGCTTCTGTTACTTTTTTCCAAGCGTTTATTTGGTCTTGTGTATAAAGCCCTGGTGTCAATGGACTGCCGATTGCTTGTTCAGAAATATTTATGGCTTCTGTAAGAATAAGACCTGCACTGGCTCTTTGTTCATAATAAGTAATTGTTGATTTACCTACTACACCATTTATATTTGCTCTGCTTCTTGTCATAGCAGCCATTACCATTTTGTTTTTTAAGGTTTTATTACCTAATTGTATTGATTTTAATAATTCCATTTTATTTGTTTTTTTGTAATTAATCAATTAATCTACTTTTCAATTCTGGAAAACGTAATGCACTTGTAATCCAAATCAGAGCCTGAATTACAATAATGAAAACAAAGGGTTGGTGTGAAACAAATAATACAGCCATTGCACCGCCCATATATGCTATCATTAACAACGCACCAACCACACCTGTTCTTGGGAATAAAAATAATGCTGTGATTATCAGTTCTAATATTCCAAGACTAATCAAGTTTGAAATACCACCAACACCGTTAGCCATTTCTGCGTTTCCGCCCATCAGTTTAAAAATACCGCTTCCGATAAAAATAAATGATACTAAACCTGTTAGTATCCAAATGATAATATTCTTTGTTTTACTATTCATCTTTTTTTATAAATTTAAAAATCCTTTTGCAAAGATAAATAAGTTACTATATATTTGCTATTTATTACATAAAGAATAGTAGTTACAAAAAGAATAGCAATGAGCAATAAAAGTAAAAATCATAATGACGATTCTTGTAAAATGGCAAGAATGGCAATTCAAGATACGCTTGATATTGTAGGGGGAAAATGGAAGTTGGTCTTAATTTCTGTCTTACGAAATGGTAAAAGGAAATTCAACGAACTCTCAAAAGAAGTCAATATAAGCCCTCGAATTTTATCCAAGGAATTACAAGAATTGGAAGTGAATGGACTTGTCAGTAGAACAGTCTGCAATACTAAACCTGTTACCGTTGAATATGCTTTGACAGAATATAGTGAAACGCTTTCAAGTTGTATTAGCAATGCACAAATGGGGAATGGCTCACCGTAAAAAAGTTATTAAAAAGTAAAGAGTAATTTTCTGTGTCTCTAAAAAAACAACCGCTTGATAAAAACGGATAATAACACCTACGAGAATAATAAGAACGCCGACAGCAGTTTTGCAAAAAACAACTGATGACGGTTTGGAGTGTTCAACCAAAGTGCAGCACTCCCCACCTATTAATAAGAAAATAAATTTGAGAGAAAAAACAAAATCAGTTGTAAATATGCTTGTGAGTTGCTTATATTCGCCTGTCGGCGGTCAGGCTAAGAATAAACTAACAATAGCAAAATAAGAACAAACCAAACATTGAGAATATTTGTGCAATGCCAGATTTAAGTAAAACACGCTTGTTTAGAATGACTCATATTGAGAATATTCCGCATATTCTTCAAAATGGTATCACACATTCAGCTTCGGCAAATGCAAATCCTAATTTTGTTGCTATTGGGGATAATAGTTTGATTGCTACGCGTAATAGTTTTTTATTGAACAATGGCAAGTTGTTAGGAGATTACATTCCCTTTTATTTTGGGTATAGAACGCCAATGCTCTTTGTTATTCAAAAAGGTTTTAATATGGTTACGCCAACTCCCGCAGAAGACATTGTTTATTGTGTTAGTTCTGTTCAAAAAATGATAGATTTGAAATTGGATTTTGTTTTTACAGACGGTCACGCTATTGATGGTTTTACTTCTCAGTACACAAAGGGGGATATTCAAAATATTGATAGTCTAATAGACAAAAATGCTATCAATGCGAAATATTGGAAAGACGAAAATGACCTTGATATAAAACGTAGAAAAGAGGCAGAGTTTTTGGTTTTAGGAGATATTGTATGTGATGGGCTTCTAGGTTATGTCACTTACAATGAAATTGCAAAAAAACGGATAATTGACTTTGGAGCAGATGAATCCAAAGTAGTTGCTAAACCCGAATATTATTTTAAATTATGATACATTACAAAATAGGCAACCTATTAGAAAGCGAAGCTGATGCTTTGGTAAATACCGTAAATACAGTCGGTGTAATGGGAAAAGGCATTGCCTTACAGTTTAAAAATATGTTTCCCAACAACTTCAAACAATATGCCGATGCTTGTAAAAATAAAGAACTAACAATTGGGCAGTTATTAGTAACAGAAGAAAAATCACTATTATTAGGAAAGAAAATTATTATCAATTTCCCTACAAAAACTAATTGGCGATTGCCTTCTGAATATCAATATATTGAAGTGGGATTAAAGGCACTTGTAAACATTATCAAAGAAAAAAACATAAAATCAATAGCCATTCCACCACTTGGTGCAGGAAATGGAGGTTTAAATTGGAACAAAGTCAAGCAGATTTTGGAAAAATATTTGGCAGATATTGATTGCGATATCTATATCTATGAACCAAATGCTATGATACAAGAAGTCATAAAAAAAGAAAGAGTGAAATTAACACCAGCAAGAGCAATGCTACTCTCTGTATTGTATGATTTGGTTCGTAATGGTGAGTTTGTATCAGAGTTTGCCTCAGAAAAAATCGCTTATTTTCTCCAACGTTTTGGGGCGAAAGATGCTTTTAGGTTAGAGTTTCAACCAAATTTTTACGGACCCTATTCAGGCAAAGTAAAACACGTTTTGTATTATTTGAATGGAACTTATATAAAGGGGTACAGTTCAAAGGATAAAAAACCTTTTGAAGACTTGGAGTTAATTCCTGATGCTGAAAGTGATGTAAACCAGTTTTTAGATAAACCTGAAAATGAAAAATACAAAAATATTGTGAAAAAAACTAAATTGTTTTTGGCAGGATTTTATTCATCTTTTGCATTAGAATTGATTTCAACAGTAGATTATATTGTTTCGGAAAAGAAAGCCGATACAGAGGAAAAGATTATCAAAGAATTAGAAAGTTGGAGTGATAGAAAGAAAACATTATTTACCAACCCAAAATATATTCAAATAGCACTGAACAACTTAAATTCACATCTAAACTAAAAAAAGCCCGAACCGCCAACATTGCATTTGTGGCAAGGCGGGCAGAAGTGTTCGTATCAACTTACTACGCAATATCACGGGCGTATTATGGTGCTGGGGCAGGCACAAAATGACAAACAACCCATAACAAACATCAAAAAGAATGACTTTAAGCTGGAACGAAATAAAAGATAGAGCATTAAAATTCTCCAAAGAATGGGCGGACACTTCAAACGAAGAAGCAGATGCAAAACCATTTTTGGTGGAGTTCTTTAATGTGTTTGGTATTACGAGCAAACGTGTTTCTTCTTTTGAACACAGAGTAAAAAAACTAGACGACAAAGACGGTTACATTGACCTGCTTTGGAAAGGAATGATTTTAATTGAAATGAAAAGTCGCGGTAAAAACCTTGACAAAGCCTACCAACAAGCCAAAGACTATTTGCACGGACTGAAAGAACACGAACTACCGAAATTTATTCTGATTTCCGACTTTGAAAACTTCCGATTGTACGACCTCGAAACCTCCCCTGAACCCTCCACAGCAGGAGAATATATTGAATTTAAACTCAATGACCTTGTAACCCACGTTCAGCACTTCGGTTACCTTTTAGGGTATCAAAAAAAAATTTACAAAGAACAAGACCCCGCCAACATAAAAGCAGCCGAGTTGATGGGGAAACTGCACGACAGATTGGAAGAAATTGGCTACACAGGACACCCGTTAGAAGTTTACTTGGTTCGTATTTTGTTTTTATTGTTTGCCGAAGATACCACCATTTTCAACAAACAACAATTTCAAGACTATTTAGAACAACGAACAGCCGAAGACGGCAGCGACCTCGCAGCAAAATTGCAAGAACTTTTTCAGGTGCTCAACACACCCAAAGAAAAGCGTTTTAAAAATCTGGACGAGCAATTGGGCGGCTTTCCTTATGTAAACGGAAAATTGTTTGAAGAAATATTGCCTACCGCAAGTTTTGACCGCAATATGCGGCAAGCCTTATTAAATTGCTGTTATATTGATTGGAGCAAAATTTCGCCCGCTATTTTCGGCTCTATGTTTCAATGTGTAATGAACCCAAAAGAACGCCGAAACTTGGGCGCACACTATACCAGCGAAACCAACATTTTAAAACTTATCAAACCGCTTTTCTTGGACGAGCTTTGGAAAGAATTTGAAAACATAAAAGATAACAAAAACAAACTTCCTGAATTTCATAAAAAATTAAGCACACTCAAATTCCTAGACCCCGCTTGCGGTTGCGGAAACTTCTTGGTTATCACTTACCGCGAGTTGCGCCTCTTAGAGTTTGAAGTGTTGAAAGCTCTCAACAAATCAGGTCAAAAAGTTTTAGATGTCAGCCAAATTCTTTGGATAGATGTTGACCAATTTGCAGGTATTGAATACGAAGAATTTCCTGCCCGAATTGCCGAAGTTGCAATGTGGCTCATTGACCACCAAATGAATATGTTGGTGAGTAGTGAATTTGGACAATACTTTGTGCGTTTACCATTAAAAAAATCGGCAAATATTGTTCACGGAAATGCACTAAGAATTGATTGGGAAAACGTAGTTTCTAAAAACGACCTTTATTTTATTCTTGGAAATCCGCCATTCATAGGAAAGAAAGAACAAAAGCCCGAACAGAAAGCAGATATGGAAATGGTATTTGCAAATATTAAAGGGACAGGAGTTTTAGATTATGTAACAGCTTGGTATATAAAAGCGGCAAAATACATTCAAAACACAAAAATAAAAGTTGCTTTTGTTTCTACAAATTCAATTTGTCAAGGCGAACAAACAGGGTTGTTTTGGGGCTTAATGTTCAATAAATACAAAATCAAAATTCATTTTGCTCACCGAACTTTTAAATGGAGCAATGAAGCTAAAGGAAATGCAGCAGTATATTGTGTGATAATTGGCTTTGCCAACTACGATACTGCAAACAAGAGCATTTTTGAATATGAAGATATTAAAGGCGAAGCCCACGAAATAAAAGTAAAAAATATCAATCCTTTTTTAGTAGAAGGGAAAGACATTACAGTTGAGAACAGAAAATTTCCAATCTGTAAAGTTCCTGAAATGAATTATGGAAGTATGCCAATTGACGAAGGAAATTTAATTTTGACTGATGAAGAAAAAGAAGAAGCATTAAAAAATGAACCTCAAATTATAAGTGCAATTAAAAAATATACAGGTGGCGATGAGTTTATTAATAACAAAAAACGTTGGTGTTTATGGTTGCAGAATATTGAACCGTCTGTTTTAAAAAACTCTAAATTTATCCTTGATAGAATTGAAAAGACTAAGAAATTTAGATTAAGCAGTAATAGAGCAGCTACGAATAAACTTGCTGAAAAACCAATGCTTTTTGGAGAAATACGTCAGCCAGAAACCGAATTTCTGTTAATTCCAAAGGTTTCCTCTGAAAGAAGAAGATATATTCCTATTGGGTTTATTCAACCTGAAAATATTGTTAGCGGTACAGCACTAATAATTCCAAATGCAAATTTGTATTTGTTTGGAGTTTTAACTTCTTTAATGCACAATATTTGGATAAAATACATTTGTGGAAGAATGAAAAGTGATTTTAGATATTCCAAAGACATCGTTTACAATAACTTTCCTTGGCCAGAAAACCCAAGCGACAAACAAGTAAAAGCCATAGAAACAGCCGCACAAAAAGTATTAGATGCGAGGCTTCAATTCCCGAATAGTAGTTTGGCAGATTTATACGACCCTCTCACAATGCCGCCCGCCTTAGTAAAAGCACACAACGAATTGGACAAAGCCGTTGATTTGGCATACCGCCCGCAAGCATTTACGAGCGAAGCCAACCGAATGGAGTTTTTATTTGGATTGTACGAAAAATATACGGCAGACCTCTTTACAAAAGAGAAACCCCAAAAAACTAAAAAAACAACCGCTTGATAAAAACGGATAACAACACACCTACGAGAATAATAAGAACGCCGACAGCAGTTTTGCAAAAAACAACTGATGACGGTTTGGAGTGTTCAACCAAAGTGCAATGCCGCCGCCGCCCCAAAAAAAAACGGCTCAACTTTTGATATACCCCATCAATGCTGCATTTTTACCCTTTTTAAATCATTTTTAGGGTATTTTTGTTCATTAATTATCTTTTATCAATGTACGCCGAAATTATTTTACCGCTTGCTCTGCCGCAAATTTACACTTTTGCCGTTCCTGCCGCTTTGCAGTCGGCGGCACAGGTGGGGTGTAGGGCAGAAGTTCCTTTCGGCAAGCAAAAAGTATATGCAGGCCTCATCGCCCGCCTCTCGCCGCAATTACCCGAAGGCATCAAGCCCAAAGCCATATTGAGCATTTTAGACGAAAAGCCCCTCCTCCACCCCATTCACCTGCAACTGTGGCAGTGGATAGCCAACTACTATATGTGCTCGGTGGGCGAAGTGATGCACGCCGCCCTCCCCGCCGCCTTCAAATTGTCGGGCGAAAGCATCTTATCCGCTAATCCCCTTTTTTCGCACGACCTCAGCCTCCTGAGCGACGACGAATACCTCATCGCCGAAGCCTTGCAGCATCAAGCCGAACTCTCCCCCGAACAAATACGCAGCATTGTCAATAAAAAAAATATTTACCCGCTCATTCGCTCCTTGTTGGATAAAGGCGTGGTGTTGGTGAAAGAAGAATTGCAGGAACTCTACAAGCCCAAAACGGCAACTTTTGTGCGCCTGCAATCGCCTTACTCCCACGACGAAGAGGCACTGCGACAACTGTTTGACGAACTCGCCAAAGCTCCCAAACAATTAGAATTACTGATGGCTTACTGGCAACTCTCCAAAAGCAGCCAACAAAACGACATCGCCAAAAGCAAACTCCTCCAACGCACCGCCGCCTCCGATGCTTCGCTCAAATCTTTGGTAGAAAAAAAAGTATTTGCCCTCACAGAAAAAAAAGTGGACCGACTCGCCGATTCTATATCGGAAAATATCGCTCCTATCAGCTACGAACTCAACGACAGCCAGCAGCGTGCCCTGCAACTCTTACAGCAACATTTAGAAGAAAAAAACATCGCCCTGCTGCACGGTGTTACGTCAAGCGGAAAAACACAAGTATATATAGAATTGCTGCGCCGTACTATTGAGCAAGGCAAACAAGCCCTTTTTTTATTGCCCGAAATTGCACTAACAGCACAAATGATCAGCCGCCTGAAAAAAGTATTCGGCGACAAAGTGGGCATTTATCATTCCAAATTCAACGATGCCGAGCGCGTAGAAATCTGGAACAAAGTATTGAACAAAGAATATCAGATTGTTTTGGGCGCACGCTCGGCTTTGTTTTTGCCTTTTTCGGATTTGGGGCTGATAGTGGTGGACGAAGAACACGACAGTTCTTATAAGCAGTTTGACCCCGCACCGCGCTACCAAGCCCGCGATGTGGCGGTATATATGGGTACTTTGTTTCAATCAAAAGTGCTGCTGGGTTCGGCAAGCCCTTCCATTGAAAGCTACGCCAACGCCGCCTTCGGTCGCTATGGTTTGGTGGAAATGGCAGAACGCTACGGCGGTGTGCAGCCGCCCACTATTGAACTCATAGATTTGTCCTTGGCTTCGGTGCGGCAGCAAATGGTGTCTTTGTTCAGCAAGCCCCTTTTAGATGCCATTAAAGATACTTTGGCGAGCGAGGAGCAGGTGATTTTATTTAAAAACAGGCGCGGCTACGCTCCTTTTATTATGTGCAACGACTGCAACGCCGTACCCAAATGTGCGCGTTGCGATGTGAGCCTCACCTACCACAAAAACAGCCATATCCTCAAATGCCATTATTGCGGCTACCAAATTGCGGGCTTGTCGCAATGCCCCGATTGCGACTCTACCCATTTGCGCGAGCAGGGTTTTGGCACCGAAAAAATAGAAGACGAACTGCAATTGCTCCTGCCCGAAGTGCATTTGGGGCGTTTGGATTTTGATACGGCACAGAGCAAAACCGGTTTTTCAAAAATCATCAGCGACTTCGAGCAGAAAAAAACCCATATCTTGGTAGGTACGCAAATGGTGACAAAGGGCTTGGATTTTGATAATGTGGGATTGGTGGGTATTTTGAGTGCCGACCAACTCATTCATTTTCCGAATTTCAGGGCGGCAGAACGCGCCTTTCAGTTGATGCTTCAGGTGAGCGGCAGGGCAGGCAGGCGCGACAAACAGGGAAAGGTATTGATACAGACCACGCTACCCGCACACCCCTTATTTGAATACCTCCAAAGCGGCGATTTTAAGAATTTTTATATAGAAGAAGTGCGCCAACGCCAGCAATGGCATTATCCGCCCTATACCCGCCTCATCAATATTACCCTCAAACACAAAAACCGCGAACTGCTCAACGATGCTTCTTTTATTTTTGCGGAGGAGTTGCGCCGCGAACTCAAAGATGCCGTTTTGGGACCCATCTCGCCCCTCATCAGCCGTATCCGCAATTTTTATTTGCGCGAAATCACCCTCAAACTCCCCCGCGACCCGCACATCATTCGCACCGGAAAAGCGCACCTCCAAACCACCATGCAGCGCATGCAACAAGACCCCAAATACAAAAGCGTCATCACCCAATTGGATATAGACCCTATGTAATTTCGGACTGATTTTAAAGATAAAATACAGCATTTCTATATTTTTTTGTACTTTCGCGGCACTCCAAAACTACACTCTATGGTGCGCTGCTTGCTGTTGCTCCTGTACTTTGCAGGGTATTTTTCTGCCTGTGCTCAGGTGCAGTTGAATGAAATTTGCTTTCATAATTATTTTCTTTTTGCTGATCAGGACAAAGATTATCCTACTTGGTTAGAACTCTACAACAATAGTGCTGCTGTGGCAAATTTAGAGGGTTTTTATTTGAGCGATAATACCAAACAAGCGCGAAAATGGCGTATTCCCGATGTGCAAATGCAGCCTTACAGCTATCTTATTGTTTTTTTGTCGGGAAAAAACAAATTGGATTGTACCGAAAATAGTGGAATTCCCAACCGTTTTTTACATACCAATTTTAAAATTGATGAAAAAGATACCCTGCTCCTGAGCAATGCGGCGGGCGAAAAAACAGATGCTGTAGGCTTGCGCGAAGTGCGCTTTGGACACGCTTACGGCAGAGTAGGCGACAGCCGAACGATGGGCTGGGCTATTTTTGAAAACCCCACTCCCAAAAAATCCAACAACACCTCCCTGCCCTATCAGTGCTACACCAAAAGCCCCGAAATTATCGGCGAATCGGGGTTTTATCAAAAAAGAAATGTGGGTGATGATAGAGAGCGACCCCGAACAGGACGTGTATTATACCACCGACGGCAGCGAGCCTACCTCGCGCTCAAAACGCTATCAGGAGCCTGTCATTATCAACAGTTCTCAAATGATAAAAGCGGTGGCTTACAGCCGCACCTGCCTGCCCAGTGAAGTGGTGGAGCGCACTTATTTGTTTGAAAAAAAACCAAGCCTTCCGGTGGTGTTTTTAACCGGAAATGTCGGCGATTGGTTCAGCGTGGAGCGCGGCATCTACGAAAAAGGAATGTATGCCGAGCCGCAACCGCCGCACCACGGAGCTAATTTTTGGCAAGATTGGACAATTCCGGTATTTTTTGAGTGGTTGGATGAAAAAGGCGACCTGCGTTTTCATCAGAAAGCAGGAGCAAAAATTCACGGAGCCGGCTCACGGGCTTTTGATATGAAAAGTTTGCAAATAAAAGCACTCGGCGGTTTATACGGCAATAGGTTTAAATTTTCTTTTTTTCCGCAACAAGCCCAAAAATCGTACCGCAATGTATTGCTCAAAAATTCGGGGCAAAATTTTAAACTCTCACATCTCAATGACCCGCTTATACACGAACTCATCGCCCCGCTCGGAACGGTAGATGTACAGCAATATCGTCCGGTAGTGGTATATATCAACGGAAGATACTGGGGTATTCACGACCTGCGCGACAAAGCCGACAAGTATTATTTAGCCGAAAAATACGGCATAAAAGCCAAAAGTGTTGAAATAGTAGAAGGCTGCGGATTGGAAGCGGTAGATGGCACAACGGAGCATTTCAGGGCAATGCGCGATTATATTTTCAACAATGATTTATCGGCTTTGCAGCACTACGAGTGGGTAAAAGCACATTTGAATATTGAAAATTTTTGTGATTATATGATTACCAATCTGTATGTCGTGAACAAAGATTGGCATCAGTCGGGGAATGTGCGGGCGTGGCGCAGCCCCGAATATGACGGCGGCAGGTGGCATTTTTTTCTCACCGACTTGGATATTTCTATGGGGCATATCGGTATGGCTGGCGAAAACAACTTAATGGAAATATTCAATGCCAATTCGCCGCAAGCGAAAATGCTGAAAATGTTGCTTCAAAATCCCGATTTTAAAAAATATTTCACCCAACGCTTCAACGATTTGCTCAACAGCACCTTTGCGCCGGAGCACGTATTGGCGACATTGGAGCGGCTCGCGGCGCAGTTAGAACCCGAAATGCCGCGTCATTGCGGACGATGGGGTATGTCGGTGGTGGAATGGAAAGAAAAATATGTGGGCGAAATCGTCACTTTTGCCAAACTGCGCACCGCCATCATTCGCCGCTACCTGCGCGAACAACTCCTGTTGGGCAGCGAAATAAAAATGGTGAGCAGCGTAGAGCCTCCGGCTTCGGGCAGCATCGCCATCAACACCTATTTTCCGACCCAATATCCTTTTACAGGCATCTATTTCAGTGCTCAAAATATCGACCTCAACGCCTACCCTGCCGAGGGCTACCGCTTTGCTTATTGGGAGCTTGGCAACAGCCGCATCAAAGAAAGCTGCGTTTCTGTTCCGCTGCGCGACAGCTCGGTAGTAAAAGCGCATTTTGAAAAACAATAAAAAAATGCGATACCCACAGACGACTGCGGCGGCTCTGTGAAGTTTGTTTTATATGGTTTATTTTTTATACCAACTTGTAATAGTAGTGCATTTTTCTGCGGGTGATGTATATTTGTATTGATTTTGCGGCAATGTGGGTTTATTTATCAAACAAAATATATTCCTTATTATCAAAATGAAAATTGAAAAATTGAAAAATTGAAAAACGAGTATATAAAAGCACTCAAAGAATTGGAGTGGCAAACAGACTTCAAGAAAGTTGAGGCTTTATTAAAGCCTGCCATAAAAATAAATAAAAAGACTTCAATAGGAGGCAGTCAATTAGGTTTGTCAAGATTTGGAGGCACACCAGACCTGCCCCTCGGAATGGATTGGCCTACATTTGCGGGAAACTCGTTGATTTTTTTGGCGCAAATAAATTTGGAAGAAATTAAAATGTATGATATTGACAATGAGCTTCCTGATAAAGGAATTATATATTTTTTCATACACTCCGACAAACCCGATGCCGAAGAGCAAGTTGTTTCTGACAACAAAAAAAGATACAGGGTGCTTTACTCGGAAAACAATGAACTGAAAAATATTGACTTTCCGAAAGAATTTACCTCTGAATATCATTTTAAGCCGGTACGAATGGAGTTTCAATCTTTTTATACCTTCCCGTCAGGAGAAACTTTAGAAATAGAATCCTTAGAAGAGGAAGACCGAGATAATTCATATATTTTTAATGATGAATATGGTAATCATGAAGGTGAGCAGGTTTTAGGATATACAATGCCGATTCAGTACGATGTTACCTGGGATTGGGCATTTTCGTATTTAGACTTCAAAACGCATAAATCAAATGAGGCTGGTAATGCTAAAATAGATGCTATTCGTCCTGAATTTGTTACGCTTCTTCAAGTTTCTATGGAAAATTTCTATATAGGTTTTGATAGAATTGTAACCGCCATCGGCTATTTTGGAATTACAAAAGATGATTTAAAGAATAAAAATTTTGATAAGGCAATATTAGTTTTTCAAGATACCTAGTAATTACAGCGTATAATAGTGGTTCTGCTGCGGTCGGATACTGAACACTAAGTGCCATCGTGTGCAAACTTTTTAGCTTTGGCAAATTCATTTCTCTGGCACTTTTTGCTGGACTTGCAGGAGCCGGATTTTGGGGAATAAACGGACTTCTAATAGAGTCAGCAAGACTGAATATTAAAACAATTACTATTGTATTTCTGCTTTCAGGGCTTTCATTGCCAATTTGGATAATTTTGACGGAAAATATATTTTCAAAGACATTCACAAACGTTGAATTGGTTAAACAATCTGGGGCAATGTTGTTTTGGATGGCATTAACGACAATTGGAATGTGTTTATCAATCAACCTATCTAAAAAGAGGTAGTTAAAAGTTGCTATAAATCAAGCATTAAAAAAACTACTCGTCAAGGCTGACATCTTTGTAGAAATATAAAACCCTATCCTCCCAAATCCGTTTGTCTGCTCTAAAAAAAACGGGCATAAAGTTCAGTGAGAACTTTTATGCCCGTTTTTTTTATCATTTAAACACTTTTTTAATCTTAGCGCACCAAAGTAATATTTCCGCGTACTATTTTCTCTTTTCCGCTTTCATAATTCGCTTTGATATACAAAGTATAAACGCCCATTTCCGCATCTTTTCCCTCATAAGTACCGTCCCAGTAAAAATCCAACTGATCGTCTTCAAATACGATATTTCCCCAGCGATTGGCTATCAGCACCTGAATGCTGCTCACTTTATTGCTGCCGCTGATACGGAACACATCGTTCATATTATCGCCATTCGGTGAAAACGCACTCGGAACTTCAATATATTCTATTTCGGGAGCAATGGTCTGTGGACAATTGTAAGGGGTGCTTTCTGTTATTGAAAAACAATCGCCTGCATTATAAGTGATTTGCCAGTCGATGCTGCCACTATCGCCGGGCAATACCTGAGAAGGCACTGTGCTGAGTGGCGTAATGACATAATTGCTGCATAAGCCGCTAATGGTAGGCACATTACATTCGTTCACCGTTTCAATAATCTGCGAGCTGTTGTAATCAGGATATACTTGTACATCTATTGTTCCGGCGGCAACTGGTGTAGTGCCACACAATACCGCAACGTATAAAGTTAAATTCTGTATGTCGCAGGCATCGGAGTTGTCGGCACTGAAAGTAGCGGTGTTGAGTACCGTAGTAAGGGCTGCATTGCTGTACCAAGCTATGCCATTTGACAAATTGTCGGGGTCGTCAAAGGTAATTGATGCTTCGGCTGCCGCAAAATCTACCGTCTCGCCATTGCAAAGTGTTGTATCTACACTCGCAGCATTGGTAATTGTAGGGCAAGCAGAGCAATCTATCAATGATATTGTCAATGTTGCATCGTCAGAACAACCGTTATTGTCCACCGTATAAGTGTAAGTGCCCGCTGCATCGGAAGTGGGGTCAAAATTGCCGCTAATGGTAGTACCGACACCATTTGTCCATACACCTCCGCTATCAGGATTTCCCTGCATCAAATCAATCAATGCCACTGTATTGCCGTTAGAGCAGAGGTCTGCTGTACTGTTGTTTCCGGCAGAAGGTGGTGCAATAGCCGTACCCGCACAAGGCACACAAATAGTTCCGTCACTCAGCAATACAACCTCTTCATCATTTAATGTACAAGGATTATTATCATCACAAGGTTGCACCACAGTTTGTCTGCCCACACAGGAAGTAGGTGTACCTGCACAAGGGTTGCACACACTGCCGTCACACGTCAATATGGTTTCTTCGTCATTGATGGTATTGGCATCGTTGTCATTACAAGGTTGAGTGGTCGTTGCGCCTGCTGTGTTACAAGTAATCGGCGTTCCGGCACAAGGCACACAGACCGTTCCATCGCTCACCAATACGGTTTCTTCGTCATTATTGGTACAATCACTATTATCATCACAAGCCTGTACTACCGTGGGGCTGCCCGCACAGGAAGTCGGTGTACCCGCACAAGGGCTGCACACACTGCCGTCACACGTCAATATGGTTTCTTCATCATTGATGGTATTCGCATTGCCGTCATCGCAAGACTGTGTAGTCGTTGCACCTGCTGTGTTGCAAGTAATCGGCGTTCCGGCGCAAGGTATACATACTGTTCCATCGCTCACCAATACGGTTTCTTCGTCATTATTGGTACAATCACTATTATCATCACAAGCCTGTACTACCGTGGGGCTGCCCACACAGGAAGTTGGTGTACCCGCACAAGGGTTGCACACACTGCCGTCACAAGTCAATATGGTTTCTTCGTCATTGATGGTATTGGCATCGTTGTCGTTGCAAGGTTGTGTTGTTGTTGCACCTGCACTATTACACGTAATCGGCGTTCCGGCGCAAGGTACACATACTGTTCCATCGCTCACCAATACGGTTTCTTCGTCATTATTAGTACAATCGTCATTATCATCACAAGACTGCACTACCGTAGGACTGCCCGTACAAGAAGTTGGTGTGCCTGCACAAGGGCTACACACACTGCTGTCACACGTCAATATCGTTTCTTCGTCATTGATGGTATTGGCATCGTTGTCGTCGCAAGGTTGTGTTGTTGTTGCGCCTGCGCTATTGCAAGTAATCGGCGTTCCGGCGCAAGGTACACATACTGTTCCATCACTCACCAATACGGTTTCTTCGTCATTATTAGTACAATCGTCATTATCATCACAAGCCTGCACTACCGTAGGGCTGCCCGCACAGGAAGTAGGTGTACCCGCACAAGGGCTGCACACACTGCCGTCACAAGTCAATATGGTTTCTTCGTCATTGATGGTATTCGCATCGTTGTCGTTGCAAGGTTGTGTTGTTGTTGCACCTGCACTATTACAAGTAATCGGCGTTCCGGCACAAGGTGTACATACTATATTTGTTCCCTGAATTACTTCCTCGGTATCATTTGCGGTACAAGCACTGCCGTCATTGCAGGATTGTGCCACCAAAACAATACCTACACTGTTACAAGTAGCAGATGTTCCGGCGCAAGGGCTGCAAATAATACTATTATCACAAACCAATACTTCTACTTCATCATTTAAAGTGGCAGCATCGCCGTCATCGCAAGCCAGCATTTCGGTAGCACCGCCATTGGCACAGGTAATCGGGGTGCCTGCACAGGGTTCGCACACAATGCTTGTACCCTGAATAACACCTTGTATATCATTATTGGTGCAAGCATCATTATCATTACAAGGCTGATTGACAATAACAATACCCGGAGAAGCACAAGTGGCAGATGTTCCGGCACAAGGGCTACAAACAATGCTGTTATTACATACCAATACTTCTTCCTGATCATTGAGTGTGGCAGCATCGCCGTCATCGCAAGCCAGCATTTCGGTAGCACCGCCATTGGCACAGGTAATCGGGGTGCCTGCACAAGGTTCACACACAATGCTTGTACCCTGAATAATATCTTCCATATCATTGGTGGTGCAATCATCGCCGTCATCGCAGCTTTGTTGTACAATCACTACTCCTGCTCCACTGCAAGTAGCCGGTGTACCGGCACAGGGCGTACAAATTATTGTATTATCACATACCAGCACCTCGGCTTGGTCGTTGAGGGTGGCAGCATCATTGTCATTACAACTTACCATTTCGGTAGCACCGCCATTGGCGCAGGTAATCGGAGTACCCGCGCAGGGTACACACACAATGCTTGTACCCTGAATAATGCTTTCTTCGTCATTAGAAGTACAATCATCGCCATCATCACAACTCTGTTGCACAATCACTACACCCGGACTGCTACAAGTAGCGGCAGTTCCGGCACAAGGTGTACAAATAACGCTGTTATCACAGACCAATACCTCTACCTCATCATTTAAAGTAGCAGCATCACCATCATCGCAAGTAAGAATTTCGGTAGCACCGCCATTGGCGCAGGTAATCGGGGTGCCCGCGCAAGGCTCACAAATGGTAGTAGTGCCCTGAATAATTTGTTGTACGTCATTTTCGGTACAAGCATCGTTATCGTTGCAGGGTTGAGATACTAATGTTATTCCCGCACTGTTGCAGGTAGCAGAAGTACCCGCGCAAGGCGTACATATAATTGTATTATCGCACACCAATACTTCGGCTTCGTCATTTACGGTATTGGCATTGTTGTCATTACAAGCAATTAATTCGGTAGCACCGCCGTTGTCGCAGGTGGTGGGTTCGGTGGCGCAAGCGCAAACGGAACTATCCCAATATTCGTAACCGTTGGAGCAGTCATTATCAGAGCAGCCGCCAGCGGGTTCGGAAGGAATATTGCCGTCGCTTTCGCATACACAAATGGTACTGTTCCATATTTCTGCGCCGTTGCAGTTATCACCGTCATCGTTGCAGGTGATATCGGGTAAAGAATTAGGGTCAAGGGCACATTCGCACAATATACCATCGCCATCTATATCAAAAGTGCTGTCCCATACTTCTTCGCCATTCTCGCAGATATTATCACTACAACCGACGGCAGGTTCTTGCGGTATGGTGTTGGGGTCGGAAACACAAGCGCAATCTACTGTACCATTTCCGTCTAAATCGCCTGTGTTCTGGTCTTCATATACTTCTTCGCCATTACAATTATCGCCGTCATCTGCGCAGGCGGGCGGATAGGGAAAGGGAGCATTGACATTGGTACATTCGCAATCGCTGTTGAGTTGTTCTATACCATTTTGGCAATTCCCGTCATCTGCGCAGGGGTCTATCCATACTACCTGAATGGGGTAGGCATCATAGCAGCCTGATGTTCCCTGACTGACTGCATAATAAGTCAAGTTCAAACCGGGTCCCAAAGAAGGCGTAGGCGATACCAAAGTAGCAGCAGAAGGAGGCAATGCGCTGTAAAATTGTACTGCTCCGCCATCTGTCACCGATAATCCTGCATTATTCAAATCCACATTCGGGCTGACAGAACAATATTTCAAAGTGTCTTTTTGCGCCGTTATTTTGGGTTCTATATTACCACAAGGGCAAGTGTTGAAAGTATTGAAAATGGTAATGGTATAGGTATTAGACATATCCTGACAAGTACCCACTTGTCCCCAACCGCCTGTATCGCCGTCTTCGCTGATAGAGAAAGTAATATCGGTGGTAAAATCGGTAGGAACGGGAGAAAGCGGGCAAAAAGTGAGGGTAAATTGAAAGGCATTAGTGGTAAATGACGTATTACAACCACTGGTAGCCGGAAAACCCCAGTTGTCGGAAGGGTCGCCGTCCACATCAGAGCCTGCTATGGAAGTTCCACCGGTAGAACATTCGCCGGTAGCGGGGTCGTAGCTGCTGCCATCGTCACCGGGACCATCGTAATAATACCCTGCCCCCCCTGTATTACCGCTACAAATACCGGTTACGCCGTTGGGCATATAAATCCAATCGCCACTGGGTCCACTGTCTTCCGACCAGTTGGCGGCGGTGCTGGACGACCAGTTCAAGCCGTGTACCCACGCACAAGACGAGCCGCCGATAAAGGTAAAACGATAACCTACAGTTACAGTTACGGTACCCGAACTGGTAGCAATGATATTGAGGGGTTCGTTGTTGCTGATGGAGCCTGTTGATTGACCGATACCTGCTCCGTAGTTCGTGGGTTCTACATAACCGTTTTGAACCGAAACAATAGAAAGTGTAGCACCTTGCAGGTCGCAGTTTTGCGCTGTCATCTCTTTTGTACCCAAAAGCAACAGAACAAAAAACGACCAAAAGAAGTAAATAAATCTCATATTATAAGGGTGTGTTTTTGTTGAAAGGGCGATAGAATAGCTTGTTTGGCAAAATAAAGCGATAAAAATAATTATATTTTTAGATATACAGATACTTTGAAAAGCGACTTTATAAAAATAAGACAAAAAAAAAGTATGTTTTTGTCTTATAACCCATTCCAAAAATAAAAAAAATTAAATGACAAGTATTCGTCTAAAATTGCTTTATACTTAATAAGTTAATATAAATGATTAATAATCAGATACTTATATTCTTTCACAACTTATAACTGATTATTTACAGCTGCTTATTATTTATTTATCTGATAATTTCGGATTGTTGCGGTGTCTTTGGCGGTCTCTTTGGGTTTTCTTCTCCAAATTGCGTTGCAATGCCTCTGTTAAGTCTATTTTACATTGATTGGCGAGACATATCAACACAAAAAGCACATCTGCCATTTCATCGGGCAGGTTTTTTGCCTCGTCGCTGTTTTTAAATGATTGCTCGCCATAGATACGCGCCATCAGCCGCGCTACTTCGCCGACCTCTTCCATCAAAATGGCGGTATTGGTAAGCTCGTTGAAATAGCGCACTCCTATATTTTTTATCCACTCATCTACTTGTTGTTGGGCGGCGCGCAAAGTAAGTTCTTGGTGCATTTCAGTATTCATTGTACATTTTTTCTTTATTCTCTGTTTTTAGAATCCATCACAATTGTCACGGGACCGTCATTGAGCAATTTTACTTTCATATCTGCTCCAAATTCGCCGCAGGCTACGGGTTTTCCCAAATATTCAGCCACAGTTTTTTTAAACGCTTCGTATAAAGGAATGGCGGTAGCGGGTTTGGCGGCTTTGATGAAAGAAGGGCGATTGCCTTTTTGGGTGGAGGCGTGCAGCGTAAACTGACTGATGAGCAATATGTCGCCGCCGCTATCCTGTACAGAATGGTTCATTTTTCCTTCCTCATCGCCAAAAATACGCAACTGCACTATTTTTTTACTTAAATATTGAATGTCGGCTTCGGTGTCGGCTTCTTCAATGCCGAGCAATACCAACAGGCCTCCGGCAATTTCGCCTTTTATTTTTCCTTCAATGCTCACGGAGGCTTCGCTCACCCTTTGAATAACTGCTCGCATAATAAAAATGATGATGTGATGACGGGATTATTTTTAAAAAAACGGATGTAAAATGCTGTATTTTCTCAACACTTACAAGGATTGAAGGCTTTTTCACAACAAAATATGCTCTATTCGTCTGCTGCAATTGAAAAGGAATCGGCATCTTGCCACGCCGGAAACTCCTCCCGAAAACGCTGCAAAGCCGACCACGACAACTGCGCCTGTACGATGCTGCTCTGGTGCTGTGCTTCGGTGAGGGTATCGCCTCTGAAATCAATAATGGCACTGTCGCCGCTGTGATACACGCCCTTGCCGTCAGTGCCTACGCGATTGACGGCGCACACAAAAGTTTGGTTTTCGATGGCGCGGGCACGCAGCAGGGTGCGCCACGCAAAACGCCGCATCTGAGGCCAATTGGCTACATACAGCAGTAGATCGTAGGGATTGGCGGGTTGGCGACTCCACACCGGAAAACGCAAATCGTAGCATATTTGCGGGCAGATGCGCCAGCCTTTATAAGAAAAAACAACAGCTTGCGTGCCGGCGGTGTAGGTATGGTGTTCGTTGCCCATACGAAAAAGGTGGCGTTTGTTGTAGCTGTGGATATTTCCCTGTTCATCGCAAAAAACAAAGCGATTGTAAAATTTTCCGTTTTCGGCTATAATGAGGCTGCCGCACACGGCGCATTGTTTGGCGGCGGCTTGCGCTTGCAGCCATTGCAGCGACTCGCCCTGAAGTGTTTCGGCACAGGCGGCGGCGTTCATCGTGAAGCCGGTGGCAAACATTTCGGGCAAGATGATAATATCGGCTTCTTGTATTGCCTCTAATTGCAGCGTGAGGGCGGCGCGGTTGGCGGCGGCATTTTCCCAGTGCAAATCACTTTGCACCAAAGCCAAGCGCAGGTCCTTTGTTGTCGGGGGCATATCCATACCATTTTTTTTTAACAGGATAAAGATAGAAAAATTACCAAGATCTTCTATTTATTTTGATACACACCAATATTTATAATCAAAAACAAGAAAAATATTTGTGTCTATATAAAAGAAATAAAAAAATTTCTATTTTACTATATTTGCACAATAAAGAATGACATAATAATTATGCTAAAAATATTAGAAGAAAACGATAAAATATACAGCCATATACGTAAAAAATGGTTAGTTAAAAAGCCGGAAGAAGTTATAAGACAAAATTTTGTTTTACAACTTGTTAATAATTATGGATATTCACTTGAACAAATGTTGGAAGAAGAAAATTTGACAGGTCGGGGTTCAGCACAAGCACGAGCAGATATTGTTATTTATAGACATTTCAATGATATTAAACTCAATAATAATCCTTTAATTATTGTTGAATGTAAAGCTGAAAGTATTATTATTTTTGAAAAAGATTATTTACAAGGCGAATTATATGCACGTATCCATAATGCACCGTTTTTTGTAACTCACAATAATTTAGAAACGAGATTTTGGCGAGTAAAAAAAGATAAATCACCCGGATATAGAGAAGAAATTGAGAATATTCCAACCGCAAGAGCAAATGATAAAGAAATTGAAGAGTTATTTTCTAAACTAAAAGTTTTTAGACAGGGAGAGTTTAGAGATATTTTGAAATCTTGTCATAATATTATTCGTAATAATGAAAAGTTAGACCCAACTATTGCTTTTGACGAAATTGCGAAAATTTTATTTATGAAAGTTTACGCAGAAAGAAATTTAAAAGCAGAAAAAAGTCAAAATATTTTCAGTTTAGATTGGGTAGAAAAAGCAGAAGTTTATACAAAAAATTTTATTTCAAAAACTTTTGATGATACAAAAACAGAATTTGGAAAAAGTGCAATTTTTAAGCCCGACGAAAAAATTAATTTGAATAACACTACAATAAAAGCAATTATTCAAAAATTAGAAAAATACAATTTATCCGAAACATCGGTAGATACAAAAGGAATTGCCTTTGAAAGTTTTTTAAGTGATACTTTTTTGAGAGGAAAATTAGGTCAATTTTTCACACCACGTCCTGTTGTTGAGTTTATGGTTGAAATGATTAATCCACAAGAAAATCAAATAGTTTGCGACCCCGCTTGCGGTAGTGGCGGTTTTCTTATTAAATTTTTTCAAGATGTGCAACAAAAAATATATCAATCGTTAAACGATGAATATTTAAAGATTAAAACAGAAATTGAAAATAATAACAGTTTTTCGGAACAAGAAAAAGATGTTAAAATATTAGAATTATTTACGAAATTAGAGAAAAATAGTGATATAACGAACAAAGATACAAGAGTATTTAATTTAGCAAATAATTGTATTTTTGGAATTGACGCTAACGAACGTGCGGCAAGAACCGCAAAAATGAATATGATTATGCACGGAGACGGACACGGAGGCATACATCATGGCGATGGCTTTTTAAATATTAATGATGCAATTACGGATAATAAATTTGATGTAGTTTTAACAAATCCACCTTTTGGAATGAAAACTACTGATAAAGATATTTTAAAATTATTTCAATTACCTAAAAGCAATAGTATTACAACACAAGTTTTATTTTTAGAACGTTCCATTAATTTATTAAAAGAAAAAGGCAAATTAGCAATAGTTTTGCCAAACGGACTTTTTAATAACCCCAAAGAAGAATTTGTTAGAGAATTTACAGAAAATAATGGATATATATTAGCAACTGTTTCATTACCAAGAGAAACATTTTTGTCAAGTGATGCAGATGTAAACTGTTCTTTATTGTTTTTCAAAAATTCACAAAAGAAGAAGAAACAAATTGGCAAAACCTTTTAAAAATAAAACAAGAATTTGTTTACAACAGTCAACAAACTGAAAGACAAAAATTGAAAGACATCATAGAAATCAAAATTACTCAAAAAGAATATAATTCAAAAGATGAATTTAAACAAGCATCTGATGATTTAAAAACTCAAAAGAAAAATGCAGAAAAGCGAATAAAAGAATTAGATTTACTTGTATTGCAAGAAAGTAGAAAATTAGCAAAAGCTGATTTCAATTATCAAATTTTTATGTATGAAGCCGAAAAGGTTGGTATTACAGCAACAGGCGATGATTGTGAAAACGAATTGATTGAAGTAGCAAAAGTTTATAAACAATTTCTAAATAATGAAACTGTAAAACTTGAAAAAAGTGCAATTGTAGAATACAAAGATTTAACACGTTGGGACGCAAAAAATTATTTATACACATTAACATCTGTATATGAACTAAAAAAACTTAAGAATTATATATATGAACACAGCGAAAAAGTTAAATTATTTGATTTTCCTGATGAAAATTTTGATATTCTTGGAGTTACTAATCGTGAAGGAGTTTATCTTAATTTAACAGAAAAAGGAGAAACATTTAATCAACCATATAAAAAAGTAAGGGCAGGCGAATTGGTGTATAACTCTTATCGTGTTAATGTCGGCTCAATTGGAATTGTTGATGAAGAGTTTGATAATATGTATATTAGTCCGGCTTACGTAGTTTTTGGAGTAAAAGAAGGTTTATTAAATGAATATTTATATTTGGTGCTTTCGTCAGATTGGTTTAATCCGTTTTTACGTGCAGCAACATCTGGTTCAGTTCGTCAAAACTTAACATTTGACTTGCTTGGTGAATTAGAAATTCCATTACCGGATTTAGATAAGCAAAAAGAGATTGTAAATGAATGGATTAACTTAAAAGAACAGCAAAGAAAGTTAAAAGATACTATGTTTGATTTTAAAAACAATCTTTCAAAAACTATTTTAAAATAACTAATTGATAATGAATAAAAAATCAATCAATAACACTATAATAAAACTTATAACTTTTTGGCGGCAGCGATGGAAAACAACATCGGAATTTTATTATCCAAATGGCGGATTCTGTATTTTTTGGGTGCTGTTTCAATAGTATGCCTGAAGCAGTTGTAGGGCGAATAATCCAACTCGCCGAAGTGCTGAATTTCGAGTTGGCTGCGAATTAAGCTGCTGATGATTTCGGACAAGCTGTGATTCCACATGACATATTGCTGTGTGATATTGGCGGTGGGGTCGGCATAAGTTCCGCTCAGGGTTTCTACGATGGCTCCGGTGTTGAAATAGTTGTAGGCGATTTTTTCAAAATTATCGTCAAACATCCACACTACCGGATGAAAATCTACCAATACAAAGCGTCCGTCCGGTTTTAAACAAGTGGCGATAATAGTTGCCCATTTATCCAAATCGGGCAGCCAGCCGATTGTTCCATAACTTGTAAAAACAATATCAAAATTTTGTTGTGTTACATACTGCGGCAAATCGTAGAGGTTGCAGCAAATAAATTCGGCATCGGACTGTGTTTGCAGGGCGATTTCGCGGGCTTTAGCGATGGCTTTATCCGACAAATCCACCCCGACCACCCTTGCACCGAGCCGACTCAGCGAAATGGTATCCTGCCCGAAATGGCATTGCAGGTGCAAGATGCTTTTTCCTTTTATATCGCCGAGCAGGTTCAATTCTATGTCGTTCAAAGAGCTTTTTCCCTGCAAAAAAGCGGGGAGGTCGTAAAATTCAGAGGTTACATGAATGTCGGTTTTTTTGTTCCACGACCGGCGGTTGATGTCGATATAATCTTTTGGAGGCTTCATTTTTGTATGACCAATAATACCCACCAACTAAGAAGCCGCAGGCGTGATGCTGTCGTCTTTGGCGGCGACGGCTTTGCTGAGTTCTGCCGAAAGTGCCGATTTTTCCACCCGTATTTTGGTGCTTACATCTACTTGCAGCACGAGGGTTTGCTCATCTATTTGCTGTACTCTGCCGTGTATGCCGCCTGTTGTCACCACTTTATCACCTTTTTTGAGGTTATTCGTAAATGCTTGCTGCTCCTGCATACGCTTGCTTTGAGGGCGCAGAATAAAAAAATAAAACACAACAAATATGAGTAAAAAAGGGAGTATTTGAATCATTAAACCGCTCGCTCCGGCTTGTAATAAGAACAACAACATCATAAATATTTTTTATATAAAATTTTCAATAAAAAAGGTTACATTTATTCTTCTCTGTGCATCAGCGCAAACCGCGCCCCACTTTTTTTATTTTTCCTTCGCGCTCCAATTCTTTCATCAGCACGTCCAAAATACCGTTCAAAAAATCTTTACTTTTCGGAGTGCTGTATTCTTTTGAAATCTCCACATATTCGTTGATGGATACTTTGGAGGGAATTTCGGGAAAATACAACAATTCGGCGAGTGCTAATTTGAGCAAAATCGTATCTATTTTATTCACGCGCTCCTCCTCCCAGTTTTTATATTTGGGGCTGATGATTTTCTGAAGTGCCTCGTCGTTGAGTGCTACCTGATGAAATAAATGGAGCGTAAAATCTTCCGCTTCTTTGAAATTGAAAGGAAAAATATGCAAAGGACGCGGAAACCCTTCAAAAAATTCGTTGAGCGAAGTAGCAAATTTATTCACCACTACATCGCAGTCATCGTCCCAACAGGTAAAATGCTCGCTTATATTTTCCCAAAAGGTCTCATTTTCCAAAAAAGACCGCTTCAAAATCAGTTTAACGACTTTGTGATGCTCCTCAATGCTGGGATTTTTTTGGTTGATATAAGACACAAAACCCGTTTTGTCGGAAATTTCACCAAATAATTGCTTGATAAAATCGCGGTCGTACAAGCTGCCGAACGAATAAGTTTTAAGGGCTTTCTGATAGGCTTCGTGCTTGAGGATTGCCTCTATATACGGGTTCGCTGCCAGCAAATGCACCGGACGCAAATCGGCTTCGCTCTGCACATTGCGCGACTCCTGCGTGTGGTGATACTGCTGGGCGTAGCCTGCTATCTCGGTGAGCAAATGCAGCAGATATATATACTGTGCAAAAGTATCTCCCACACTTTTTTTAATAACATTGTCGTAAGTTCCCAAAGGAAGCGCGTTGATTTCGTAAGCATATAAAGCTTGGAGAGCTTTTACGCGCAATAGGCGGCGACTGTACATAAATTTTGAAAAGAACGAAAATATATTTTTGTGGTGAGCCGATATGTATCACCTTTTGCCAAAAAAAAGTAATTACCCGATTTGAAAAGTGCAACAAAAATAATGATATTTTTTTAAATACAATTATATATGTTTTTTTGTGTCGCGCCGCAGCACCTATATTTACCATATATAATGTTTCATAAACAACAATTTGCCGATAATTGTGAGGTGTCGGCAGGGAGTGTAAAATAAACCGTGCTAAGTAGATGAACTCAATTATTCCATTTCGGGTGATAGATATTAATATATATTTATAAGGTCATCAATATATTGTAAAATATTGACAATTTGAGTTTTAGTAAATATTTTTGTTTCATTAGTTCCTTGATATGTTGTTCAAATTTTTGTGAAGTAAGTGTCAATAGTTGGCTAAAACGATATAAAACAGCAGGTATATCAGGGCTTTTGATAAAAGAAGGGCGTGGTCGAAAGCCAAAAATAGATATAATAAAAGATAGAGCAACTATTCTTGAATTAGTAAAACAGCACCGCCAAAAAGTATCAACAGCTAAGTTGGAATGGCAATCGGCGACGGAAAAGCGGTAAGTGGAATTACTTTTAGGCGTTTTTTAAAAAGCTTGGGGCAAGATATAAGCAGATAAGAAAACGTTGTAAAAGTAAGCCTGAGTAGTAAATTTATAAGAGTAAGGTAGCAGACTTGCAAGAATTGGAAAGGCTGTCTGAGCAAGGTTTGATAACACTTTTCTATGGCGATGAAAGTCTCAGGTCAATAGTGAGGGCTACGTTCCTTATGGCTGGCAATTTCCTGATGAAACAGTAGCTGTTTGCGTTGAAAAAGGCTATAAAACTAATATTTTTGCACTCATCAGCCGAGCTAATGAGTGTCATTGGGCTATGACCGAGCAGAATATAGATAGTAGTTTTATTGTTCATCAATTAGATAATTTATCGTTCAAAATCAAAAAAAATACCTTTGTAGTATTGGATAATGAAAGTCCTCATCGCTCTAAACTATTTCAGAAAAATATGACTATATGGCAACAAAGGGGGCTTTTTATATTCTTTTTACCAACTTATTCGCCTCATCTAAATATGGTTGAAACAGTATGGCAAAAGTTAAAAACTGAGTGGCTGCTTCCAGAATATTATCTTGAAAAAGATTCCCTTTTTTATGCCAACAATAGGTGTATGGCTAATATTGGTAAGGTTTTAAATATCAATTTTAATCCGTTTAATGCAAACTAAATATGTTCAAGGACTTAGCAACAAATTATTTGTTTGAAATAATTTACAAACAATCACAGTTTTTGGAAATGACATATCCTGTTGCACCGCCGTTGTAAAAAATAATTTATTTAACTTTTGCCTTAGCTGATTCCTTGTAGGGGCAGAAAGTGAAAACAAGTATTTTGTTTTTTCAATATTTTTTCTGCATCACTACAGTACACCACATCGCAATCCATCTTTTTATAAACAATCACTTTGTCTATGCACTCCTTTTGTTTACCTACATAGAGCAAAGTTTGCATTTCTAAATCTGACATAGTGCTATTTAGGTTATAATTAACATTTTGGGCATATACTTCTCTTTCTACACAAGAATCGCTTGAATTTGGCTTATAGTGGAAAGGGTATTCAACGATATTCTCCAAAATTATATTATCATTAAGTTTTGTTTTATATTCCAGTGCATTACAAGAGCAATTTTCAAAAAAGCCACCAATTTCTAAGGATAAAAAAGCAAAAATTCCTAAAACCAGTCCGGCGAAAACAAAAAAAATGGCAAGTATAATTCCGTAAAACCGATTATGATTATAATTGGACATATGTTTTCTTGTATTAATTTTCTATATCAGCGAAAAAATATAAATCATATTCAATAACAACAAATTATTTGCTTGAAATAATTTACAAACAATCACAGTTTTTGGAAATGACATATCCTGTTGCACCGCCGTTGTAAAAAATAATTTCTTTAACTTTTGCCTCAGCTGATTCCTTGTAGGGGCAGAAGGTGAAAACTGCAAAAAGTGCCTCTTGTTTTAAACGTTCGCCATTGCGACAATATTTCATTTCTCCGTCAGAAAAAATTTTCTTATAGATATGCACTTCCTGTGGTTGTTGGGCAGGGTCTAATTTTAGATAACGTTGCAAACTAAATTCTAACCAAGTCATAATATTATTTTGATTAAAATTGGCATTTTTTGCATACATCTTTAGTTCTTTCCTAGCATAAATCATAGATAGAGGTTGCAATTCTATATTTGCAGAAGATTGCCCTGTATAAACTTCTCCCGTAAAATATTTACTGCAATCCTCCTAAAATGAGAATATAGAAGCAAAAATTGCGATTAGCCAATACATTAAAAATATTACAACAAAAATAATGTTTCTATATTTTTTCAATATCATCAGTTTTTTGAGTCAGAAAAATTGTTTAAATATTTAATTGTAATATAAAACATATACTACAAATATTACAGCTTTATTAGAGCATATAATCCGTATCTTTTGTTTTTTCATTTTCAGTATTTAAAAACAATAAAAAAGCGGCTTTGCACCTGATATGCAAAGCCGCTTTTTTCATATATAAAAAATTTATATTGCGTTTACTTAGTCAAAAGATTGATTGAACTTAGATGAAAGTTTAATCATAGTTTGATATTCAGCAGGGCTTAAATCGTTGTAGAAATACATTGCCGGATTTACAGGTTTACCGCCCTTCCACACTTCATAGTGCAGGTGCGGAGCAGTGGATAGTCCGGTATTTCCCACCTTTCCGATTAAGTCTCCGCGCGATATCGTTTGCCCTACTTTTACGTTCACGCTGCTCAGGTGGGCATACAAAGTTTTGAAATTATAACCGTGGTCAATCAGAATATGATTACCATAACCCGAACCCACATCGTTGATACTCACTACTTTTCCTTTGCCGGTGGCATATACCGGAGTGCCGGTAGGTGCGGAAAAATCCAAGCCGCTATGCATGCGGTGTGTTTTGTAAATGGGGTGGATACGAGTTCCAAAACCCGAAGCAATATGTTTGAGACTTTTATTGGAAATAGGCTGCACCGCCGGCATAGAGCGATACAAATCTTCGCGGTTTTTCAGGAGGGTAGCGACCTTGTCATACGACTTAGATTGTACATACACTTGTCGCTTGATTTTGTCTAAATTTTTGCGGGTAGAGAGCAACAAATCGCTGTTGCTAAATCCTTCGAGTTCGCTGTAAGGATTAGACCCCCCGATACCGGCTTCGCGTACCGAAGAAGGGATAGGTTCTGCTTCAAAAATAACGCGATAAAAATTATCGTCTCGGTCTTGTAATTCTGCCAATACTTTATTGGCTAATTTCATTTCTTTATTAATAAACTCATATTGCGACTGCAACAAAACAATTTCGCGTTTGAGTTTCTTTTCTTTCGGAGAATCTATAAATTCAAATGCCAGCACGACTATCAGGAAGGCAAATACCAACACGGCGCACAAGAAACCGAAGGCCTGCCAAAGCCGTGCAGATAAGGGTGTTTGTATTTTTTCATATTGTAGTGTGGAGGGATTATAAAAGTATTTTTCTTTTCTCATGACAAAACATTTTTTTTAGCTAATTTTGCATGCTCAAAAAGGATATTTTCGGCGATTTAAGCATAAAATTTGGTATAAAATTTGCCAAAAATTTCTTCCTTCAATCGCAAAAATATGAAAATATTCTAATAATCTAAAATTTTATTAAAAAAATATCTGATATTCTGTATGAATGCCCAAGAAGTACGCCGTGCTTTTTTACAATTTTTTGCCTCCAAACAACACGCTATTGTACCCTCCGCCCCTATTGTTGTCAAAAATGACCCTACTTTGATGTTCACCAACGCCGGAATGAACCAATTTAAGGACTTTTTTCTCGGAAATCAGGTGCCCACGCATCGCCGCATCGCCGATACCCAAAAGTGCTTGCGAGTTTCGGGCAAACACAACGACTTAGAAGAAGTAGGAGTGGATACTTATCACCACACTATGTTTGAAATGTTGGGCAATTGGTCTTTTGGCGATTATTTTAAAAAGGAGGCTTTGGAGTGGTCGTGGGAATTATTGACAGAAATTTACGGGCTTTCCAAAAACAGACTCTATGTGTCAGTATTCGGCGGCGACGAAAAAGACGGCTTGCCTCCCGACAACGAAGCCCGCGATATATGGCGCACAATGGTAGCCGAAGACCATATTTTATACGGCTCTAAAAAAGATAATTTTTGGGAAATGGGCGATACGGGTCCTTGTGGTCCCTGCTCCGAAATTCATATAGACCTGCGCTCCGATGCCGAACGTGCCGAAATATCCGGCAAAGATTTGGTAAACAACGACCACCCGCAAGTCATTGAAATTTGGAACAATGTATTTATACAATTTGAACGCCTGACTGACGGCTCTTTGTGCCCTCTGCCCGAAAAACACGTAGATACGGGTATGGGTTTTGAGCGTTTGGTGCGTGCCATTCAAGGCAAAAGCTCCAACTACGACACAGACGTATTTACGCCTTTGATTCAGAAAGTAGAGCAACTGACGGCTTTGCGCTATGGCATCAACGAAAAAACCGATATTGCCCTGCGCGTACTCAGCGACCACATTCGCGCCATTTCGCTCACCATTGCCGATGGGCAACTGCCCTCCAACACAGGAGCAGGCTATGTGATACGCCGTATTTTACGCCGCGCCGTGCGCTATTATTACAGCACGCTGCAATACAAAAAACCGTTGCTGCACGCAATGGTAGCTACGCTGGCAGAGCAGTGGAAAGATGTATTTCCCGAACTTTATCAGCAACGCGATTTTGTGGCAAAAGTAATTTTAGAAGAAGAAAATGCTTTCCTGCGTACTTTGGAAGCAGGATTGAAACGCTTCGAACTCTTGGCAAATCAGCCGCATATCAGTGGTGCGGAGGCTTTTGAACTCTACGACACTTTTGGTTTTCCTTTGGATTTGACACTCCTGATGGCTCGCGAAAGTGGTATTTTGGTAGATGAAAAAGGATTTGAGCAGGAAATGAACCGACAAAAAGAACGTTCGCGTGCTGCTACCGCTTTGGAAACGGGCGATTGGGTGGTATTTAATGCCGACAACGAAACTACTTTTGTAGGATACGAACAAAATGAATGTAAAACCGTATTGCTCAAATACCGCAAAGTAAATCTCAAAAAAACCGACTATTACCAATATGTGCTGCGCGAAACACCTTTTTATGCCGAAAGCGGCGGACAAGTGGGCGATATCGGTTATTTGTATTTTGAAGGGGAGCGCGTGGATATTATAGATACACAAAAAGAAAACAACCTCATTCTGCATCTCAGCACACAAAAGCCCGAAATTTTGAACGGCGAAGTACTGGCGGTTATAGACCAATCGCGCCGTGTTGCCACTGCCTCCAACCACAGTGCCACACACTTATTACACGCTGTATTGCGCAATACTTTGGGCACACACGTTCATCAAAAAGGCTCTTTGGTAGCTCCCGATTATCTGCGCTTCGATTTTTCGCATTTTAGCAAAGTGAGCGATGCCGAATTGCAGGAAATAGAGCAACAAATCAATGAAAAAATACGCGAAAATATTCCGGTACAAACCGACTATAAAAATCAGAAAGAAGCAATAGAAAGCGGAGCTATGGCACTTTTTGGCGAAAAATACGGCGATGTGGTGCGTGTAGTGACCATTGACCCCGAATTTTCGCGCGAGTTGTGCGGCGGTACGCATGTAGGAGCTACAGGAGCTATCGGTTTATTTAAGTTTTTATCGGAGTCATCTGTGGCGGCAGGTGTGCGCCGCATAGAAGCCGTCAGCGGAACAGCAGCCATGGAGTACGTCAATCAGCAGTTTGAACTGCTCCAATCGGTAAAAGAAACTTTGAAAAACCCGAAAGACACCCTCAAAGCTGTACAGCAGTTGAGCGAAGAAAACAATACTTTGAAAAAAGAATTGGAAAAATTGTATCAGGAAAAAACGCTGTCTGTAAAAAATACACTCAAAGCCAAAATACAACAAAAAGCAGGCTACAACTTGCTAATAGAGCAGCTTGATGTACCCAATGCCGACAGTGTAAAACAAATTGCTTTCGCACTCAAAAATGAAGTTCCGAATTTGGTGGCAATTTTTGGTGCTGTTACAGAGGGCAAAGCACATTTGACGGTGATGGTAGACGAAGCAGTATTGAGCCAATATCCCGAATGGAATGCCGCCACCGTTGTGCGCAATTTGGCAAAACACATCAGAGGCGGCGGCGGCGGTCAAAATTTCTACGCCACAGCCGGAGGCAGCTATCCCGAAGGATTGGCAGCCGCGCTCGAATCGGCACACGAATTATTTCAGGTGACCTTTTAAATAAATTGCCTTATTGCAAAAAAGCGGATAAACAGTGGGTTTATCCGCTTTTTTTATTTTGATATTTTTTTTCAGCAATTATATCCGCTTAAAAAAAACATACTACATATTATATATATACAGGCTTCTATCTTGACCATTGACAAATTACTCCGCCCATCAGAGCCAAAGTAATTGTCCAATAAGCTACATTTACAAAAATATAAGACCAGCCTTTGCGCTCAAATAAAGCATTAGTACCCAACACCGGCAATATTAAAATAATACCTGTCAATGCCCCATGTATAGCTCCATGTCTAAAAGTACGAAACTCGTTGGCGTATTTTTCAAAAGCCAAGCGTAAATTGTTAATTTCAGTACCAGCAGTGTTCATTTCGCTCTCGTAATTCATCAAAGTCTGATAAAAACCATACTGATGAATGACAATAGTGTGCAGGGCAAACGAAAGAAAGACACTCAATACAAGAGATACGCCAAATATTACTGCCATATTTCCTTGTTTCAAATCTTCTTCGCGCAATCCTGTAACACGCATCCACATGCCGCCCATTACTTTGGGATGATACCATATAAAACCCACCAAAGTAGGTATTAATGCGGCGAGCAACAACACAATAGGATTAGGTGTCATAACATTTATATTTTTTTTTGAAATTGTGAAAAAAAGGAAATTAAGTGTCTTAGCAAAAATAAGGTTTTATTTTTAATAAAACCATGCTATTTTTGTTTGCTAAAAAGCTAACACTCTATTATGCCGCTCAAAGATAAAGAAATAACGAAGTTGTACTATTCAATTGGTGAAGTTGCCGAATTGATGGGAGTAGCACCTTCCCAAATTCGTTTTTGGGAACGTGAATTTGATATTTTAAAACCCAAAAAAAACCGCAAAGGCAATCGTTTATTTGTAGAAGCGGATTTACAAAATCTAAAACTCATTTACCATCTGCTGAAAGAAAAAAGATATACTATTGACGGAGCAAAAAGTGAATTGAAGAGCAAAAAGCAAAAATTAATGGATAAAGTAGAAGTCGTAGATAAATTAGAGCAGATTCGGAATTTTTTAAAAGAAATCCGCGACACTTTATAAAAAAACACACCGCATTAATCGTTGCTGCGTTTTGCTTTTTCCCACAACACACTTTGATTTCCTTTTAAAAAACGAAAAAAGCCGCGCCACACGGCATAATTCATCAGGCAAAAATAATAGGGGATAAAAAATAGTTTAAATTTTATTTTTCTGTGTTCTAAAAATGCACCTGCTGCCGCAAAAAGATAAAAAACCACTTGTGCTGTCAGCAACAACGTAAAAAATGGTGCATAGCCACCGTGCCATACCATATATGCGTTGATAAAAAAGATAAAAGGCAATAAAAAAGGAGCTAAAGTCCAACGAAACAGCCGGTGCGAAATATATTGAAACGACAACACGCCATAGCGAAACGGATTGATGAGTGATTGGAGGCGCAAAGCCGTTTGCCAACCGCCCGCCGCAATACGCACTTTGCGCTTGAACTCCTCCGCCGAAGATGCCGAAGGCGGTTCAACGGCATAAGCGTCCGGCTCATACACCACCCGATAGCCACGCATCGCAATACCAATCGTAAGCACAAAATCCTCAATAATACTATCGGGCGGCACCGGCTGATACAAACTTGTGCGAATGGAAAACAGCTCTCCGGCAGCCCCCACCACAGTATTGAGGTCGGAGTCCCACTGTTTGAGTTTCGACTCATATTTCCAGTAAAAGCCCTCTCCTGCTCCGCTCGCATCATCTGCTTGTCGCTCACGAATACGTTTTTCGCCCGACACCGCCCCCACACCGGCATCGGCATAGTGGCGAGCCATCAGCACCAAAGCCTCTTTATTGAGCAAAGTATTGGCATCGGTAAATACCACAATTTCTGTTTCTGCATACTGCATTATTCGGTGTACGGCAGCGATTTTCCCTTTGCGCTGTGCTTCGTGAAACAAACGAATACGCGGATAACGCGCCACTATTTGTTCGGAGCCGTCCGTAGAGCCATCTGTAACAAAAAATATATGCAATAAATGTGCAGGATACTCCAACTCCAAACAGTTTTGGATTTTTTCTTCCATACAAGCCGCCTCATTATAAGCCGCCACAATGAGTGTGAGCGACGGCAGTTGCTGCTCGCTGTATCCTAAAACTGCCCCCCTCTGCTTGGGAAATAGTTTTACTAATATATATAATGCCACCCCATAACCAACAAATACATACACCACCAATGCAATAAAAAACAACAGTATCAGTACCATGTAACAATTCTTGAAGGAGGGCAAAAATAAGGAAAAATCATCGTCAATATTGACTTATTTATATTATTTCGGCATTCTATCTTTAATTATTTATCAATGTATAGTTTGGCATTTTTATTGCTGCAAAAAACGGAAACAATATCTATCTTATAAATAAAACGTATTTTATATGAAACAGTTAGACGAAGTAAAAGCTCTTTTTTTAAACTCTTTGCCGACCAATATCACTATTGAAGAAGCAGTAGAGATGAATTTATTGAAAGAGGAAACAATGCGAAATTTTTTGATTGTAAATGATATTTTCAAACGCTTGGAAAGCAGAGATGCCAGCTTCTACAATATTTTGTTTGAGTTAGAATCTAAGTATGAACTGTCAGTACGCCAATTAGCCCGTATTTACAATAAAAATCGCCATTTTTTAAAACGCACAGAAAGAAAGCAGCGCAATTAAAAAAATTAGGGAGTTACGGATAATATATTAGACATATAGTGTCCATTATATTTTAAAATAAGCAAAATTTTTTGTTACTTTTTGAGACCATATATGTCTTAATATACGGTAAAAAAGAAATAAACAATTTTGCTTATAACAGGTGGGGTGTATTTTTTAATAAACACTTGTGTATATTTTATTATTCACATTATTTATAAAAAAACATTTTATGCCTGTTTTTATAGCCAAATCATTATAATTCTACTAACTTTGCATCAAAAACACAGCTCTGTACAGTATAATATACATTGGTTTAGCAAAAACCCTTAAAGTATGCGTGAAGTAAAAAGTTCTATTTTATTACTGATGAAAGAAGCCGGATTGCTTCAGCTAACACAATATATACTAAACTCTAAGGGTTATGGAGTAACAGGATTTACTGTCTGCTATCAGGCGCATCAATGGCTGCATCAAGGAAATTTTCCCCGTCTTATCATTATGGATAGTCCGGTTACTTTCAAAGATGAGCCTGATTTTTTTAAAGGAGTTCGTTACAGTGGCATCTATTACAATGTGCCGATATTGGTATGTATGAGTCCGGAGGAGAATATCACGTTGGAACAGGATTTTAAAGACAGAACTACTGATTTTATCAGAAAACCCTTTAATCCTATGGTGTTGCTACAAAAAACAGAAGCGTTATTAACTAGAAACGAATACATATATGCATAACTCTACTACTATTACTACAACTCAGCCCAGTGCTATCAGGATTGAAGATGACGCACTCCAGCAGGTTCAACGCACCATTGTTTGCATCGGCTTGAACAACAGCGATTTGTGCAGTTCAGAGGTAGAAGGTTTGTTGCCTTTCGATTTTCATACTTTAAACAACCGTTTAAAAGTTTATTTTTGGATTGAAAACAAATTGAATACAGAAGAAGATCTGCCTTTTGCCATTATTTGCAGTTTAGATTTTTTGGAGCAAGATAATTTTAAATTGCTTCAAAAAGTAAAAGAAAATCCATTGGGTCGCCACATTCCATTTATTTTGGTAAGTACCCAAAAACGCAAGCAGGTGGATTTAAAATTTCTATTACGACAAGGAATAGATGATTTCTATATTCTTCCTTTGGAGTGGGAATTTTTCAATAAACGCATTGAATTTTTAAGCACCTTTAAGCAACTAGCTGTTTCGTTAAAATCATCTGTAAATACAGTTGCCTCTGCGATTTCCGTCACCAACACCGGAATATTACCGCAAAACAAGCGCACTCCCATACAAATAGGCAAACGTTTGTTTGATATAGTGGTGGCGAGTTCATTGATTTTAGTGCTTTCGCCCGTTTTATTGACAATAGCATTGTTGGTAAAATTAGACTCTCCGGGTCCTGTCATTTATCGCTCCAAACGCGCCGGACGCGACTATAAAGTGTTTGATTTTTATAAATTTCGCTCTATGCGTCAAGGAGCCGACAAAGAATTGAATCAACTCAATCACTTAAACGTGTATTATCAGGAAAATCAGGAAAAAAACAATTCAAAAATTTCTTTTCATAAATTCAACAATGACCCGCGAGTTACTCGCTTGGGCAGCTTTATTCGCCGCACCAGCATTGATGAGTTGCCGCAGTTGTTTAATGTGCTGAAAGGCGATATGAGCATCGTGGGCAACCGACCTTTGCCCTTGTACGAAGCCGAACAACTTACCACTGATTATTATGCCAAACGCTTTTTAGCTCCGGCAGGTATTACAGGTTTGTGGCAGATTTCAAAAGGGCGCAACGAAGGTATGAGTTCTGAAGAGCGTGTACAATTGGATATTGAATATGCCGAAAACTGGTCGTTCAGTACCGACTTAAAAGTGTTGTTGCATACTCCTTTGGCAGCCATACAAAAAAGTTCGGTGTAGTATTATTGTATATTTAGCCACCCTGATATGGAAATCGGAGATTCGAATTCTCAGCATACACCGCTTGTATCTATTATTACACTCAATTATAACAGTGCCGCACTTACTCTTCAGCTATTGGAGTCAGTGCGGCTCTATTGTTCAGTACCCTATGAAATAATTGTAGTGGACAATGCTTCGCGCCCGCACGAAATCCCCAGCGAATGTGAGCAATTTCCGCACACCACTTTGATTTTGAATGATGAAAACAAGGGATTTTCAGGCGGTAATAATGTAGGTATCAAAGCAGCAAAAGGTGAGTTTATTTTTTTGGTAAATAATGATACAGAATTTACGCCTCATTTGGTGGAGCGTTTGTTGGAAACCTTACAGCAAAATCCAAAAATCGGGGTGGTTTGTCCTTTAATCCGCTATTTTGAGCCACGTGATACCATTCAGTTTGTGGGATTTACGAAAGTGCATACCTTTACGGCTCGCAACGAAACACTGGGAAATATGGAAAAAGATGAAGGGCAATATCAGCAATTGCGCCTTTCGCCGTATGCACACGGAGCAGCAATGTTGTTGCCGCGCCACGTTGTAGATGAGGTAGGGTTGATGCCGGAAGATTATTTTTTGTATTATGAAGAGTTGGATTGGAGCGAGCAAATACGCCGCAAAGGTTATGAGATTGCAGTGAACCCGCAGGCAGTTATTTTTCACAAAGAATCGGCGAGTACGGGAAAAGAAAGTCCTTTAAAAACATATTATCTTACCCGCAACCGCATTTTATTTATGCGCCGCAATGCGCCTCTGCGGTATTTTGTATTATTTGCCTTGTTTTTTGCTTTTTTTACCGTCCCTAAATCATTGTTGCGCTATGCGGGCAAAAGACAACATTTACAAGCATTTACAGATGCCATCAAATGGCATTTTCCAAAGAAAACTCCTTTGATTATCGCCCTGTATCTTAGTTATTCTATTTTTTTCAGTACGCTTTTTTTTGATTTTGTTTCGCGCTGCTATGTGGTTCAATTTACTTTGTATTTTTTTGCTCGTATTCAATGTGATAATTATCGCTATGCTGCTATTTCCGTTTGTATGCGGAATGATAGCCGCCTTGCTGCCCAAACGCCGCTTGCCAAACAAAGAAAATAACAGCAGGGCTGATTTTGCGTGTATTATTACAGCCTATCAGCATTTGGACGGCTGCGAGGCATTGGTGCGTTCTTTATTACAACAACCATATCGCAATTTTCATATTTATTTAGTGGCAGATGCCTGCTCTGCCGCCGAGTGCGCGCAACTCAAAGCAGCTCTGCAACAGTATTCGGATTTTTTTACGCTCCTCTCCCCTCCTGCCCCACTCTCTTCAAAATTGCGTTCGCTGCGCTATGGCTTGCAGTCTTTTGTGCGTCTGCACAATTTCACGGTAGTTTTTGACCCCGACAACGAAGCTACACCCGACTTTTTAAACCAGCTCAACCGTTACATTTCGGCAGGCTACGGCGCGGTGCAAGGACGGCGTTGTGCAAAAAACTTAGACAGCAATATTGCAGGCAACGATGCCATCGGCGAAATTTATAAGAACCACATTGAACGCTATATCCCCTTCCAAATAGGCTCGTCGGCAACAATTGCGGGGTCGGGTATGGCAATACGCACAGAGTGGTTTGCGGCGTTTTTGCAACATTTGGAGCATCATTTGAGTTCGGAGGGAAAAATTATTCCGGCGGAGGATAAAATGCTGCAAAATTTTTTGGTACAACAGCAACACATCATCGCATACGCTCCCGAAGCCCTGCTCGCCGACGAAAAAATACGCCGCGCCGAACAAGTGCAACGACAACGCACCCGTTGGCTCTTTGCCTATTTTGAAAATATCCCCTACGCCTTGCGGCATTTTGTAGTGGGTTTTTTCACTTTCAATATCAACCGTTTTGTATTTGGTACTTTTTCTTTGATTTTGCCTTTATTTCTGTTGTTGTCGGCTGCTTTGTTGTTGTTGGTATTAAATATATGGTTGGCTCCTCAGTGGGCACTCGCTATGGCAGCAGCGATTGTAATTTTTGTGTTGAATATTTTTTATTCGCTGTGGTATTGGAATGCCTCCCGCAAAATCTGGTCATCGGTAACGGCATTACCCGTATTTATCGGTCGTCAGGCATTGGCTTTATTCCAAATAAAAAAGGCAAAAAAAGATTTTCTCACCACTCGCCACCAAAACGAAGACCCGACTGCGCTTTGATAAAAAAATAAGGTAGGGTTAAAAAGATCTACCCTACCTTACACATATTATACTTTATAAAAAACAGAATCTTGCTTATAATTGTATGAATAAGTGACATACGTATCTATCTATTATTCATTTTTCACTACTTTCAGTTGATAATCCCCTCTGCCATCTGGATAATAATGGATAATTTTCACATAATATTTCCCATTTTCAAGGTATAACTCTAATTTAGCATTTGTTCCGACACCGCTGTCATCATCTTGCCCTATCAGGTTTTCATTATTTTGCCCATTGCTATACACATATAGAATCACATCGGTAGTACCCAACGTTTCGAGACCATAAACACCCGAATTGGCTATATTCAGTTCAAACATATCTATTTCTTTGTTTTTACTGATACTTCCATTCAATACACTTCCTATTTCCACTTTGGGGTGCGGATGAAAAGGATAAATACTGCCAATAAATTCTTTATCTGTCACGGATAAATCAGTATTCCAATTTGTTGAAAAATTATCTGTGGTTAATCTCTTATCAATAGGATATAGCATAATAGACTGAGCGTCGAAAGCCGTAAAATTAGTTTCTCCTACAGAGTACATTTGAAAAACATTACTTTCCACTTGGCTTTCTGACCACCCCATATTATTAAGATAATACGATTTTACAGCTGCTTTGTTCCAATTAATATTAGCGACAGGGCTTTGATGCTCGTGAACAAGACCCAAAGCATGCCCAAACTCATGTAATACCACCCTATTAATTTCAACTATATCCGTATTATCCTTTAACCAACCAAAATTCATAGTAGGGTTGTTTTGAGAGATGTATGTAGCATTTTTTCCTATATGAGACCAAGAGCCTCTATCTGCCTTAAAAGAAATGCGAATATCTGATTGTGCAAAGTTGCCAAATTTTAAAAAATATTGGCGTATTTTGACCATTGATTAGCCGCACTGATTACCTTAGCCTGAAGACTTGCCGAACCGTCTAAAAATTTAACTTTCAAGGTATCTTTTTGCCAAAAATAACCTTTCAGAGCTACCGCAAAAATAATACTGTCTTTTGCGGCGATTTCTAGCGTATCAACATCTTTTAGAATAACTTTATATTTTCTTTTTTCATCAATCGCGAGATCCGGATAAATTTGCTTCAATTTATTTCCTTTTACCGACAAATCAATTTTTTTATTAAGAACAGGCAGAGTTACAGTATCCGCTAGAGGGGGCAAAGACGACAAAACAGCCTCTCCTCCTCCGGGCGGAGGAATAAATAGCTGCGTACACATTTTTATTGGTTCTTCCGAAGATTCGGTAGTTAGCGTTTTGGGAGAGTCTCCTTCTTCCTGAGTATTTTTACATTCAACAAATGAAAATAAAAATATCCCCACTAATAACGCTTTAAACAGCGGGTGTTCATTAATAAAAAAAGCATAATAAATACAGGTATTTTATGAGAGGATAATTATTGTAAAAATTAATCAACAGGGCAATTCTAATATTGCGTTAATGCCTTTTAGTAATCATAAAAAAGTGTTACAAATAGGGGAGTGAATAATTCTGTAAAATAAACTATCTATTTATTCAATTTTAGTGATTTAGGTTGTTTTTATCCTTTTTACATAGTTTATTATTTTACAGTCTCTTTGTTCCTCATTTACCCTGCTTGCGGCAATACCCGTTGTTGGCAGAAGTAATAATATCTTAAAAACCTCCATTATCTTATATTTAATGTGGAGATTGACGTTTTTCGACTCTGATTGACTTTACCCTATCATTCCAATCACTTTGTATCTCGGGTGTATTTTCATTTAAAGTAATTGGATCACCTTTTTGCCCAAATTCGTAATAAAGTTTAATGTAATAACCTGTACCGACTTTTAGAGAACTTATTGTATTAGGTCTTACTCCAAGTACTCTTCCATAAGTTCCCCAACGACCACCTGTTCTAAATGGCGGTTCATATGGCAAATCATAATCTCCCACATCGAAACGTTGAGAACGAACTCGGTGAAATATATTAACTGGTTGAACGGCTTCCTTATTATAGTGCCAATCTTCATAAAGCATAACACCTAACAAAATTACTTTCAGTATTTAATGGGGGTGTTGAATGCCGCCAAGACCTCCCTGTGTATATTGTATTGATATCGTTATTCTGAATTCAACCTCGTTGCCATCGTCATCTTTAATATATACTCTATGAAGTCCATTGTCATTAATGTCAAAACTTTTTTCTACAACAGCTTTGCCATCTCCAAAACGAAATCTTCCATCGTATTCAGTAGATTCTAATTTTAGTGTAAATTTATCTGTATCACTAAAAGGTCCAATTTGGTACGCCACAGCAGGAGGTCTCCACTCACTCCCATCTTCAGCATCATCTGGGGTGTTTACAATTGAGTATAGAGTGTTATTATAGTAAAGATGAAAACTATATTCTCCATCTTCTCCATCGCTGCGTATCACTTTAACGGAGTCTAAACTAAAAAATGCTTTGTAAGCCATAAAATATTCAAATTAAGGGTTATTACCTACCTTCAGATAAGCCGCTGTGTCGGTATGTATGTTCCGGCATTCAAAAAAACGATATGTAATAAATATGGGAGTTATAAAAAAGTATAGATAGATGATAGCCAATGATACATTTTGATTATTTGATTTTTATACCACAACAACACATTTTAATCAGGTACTTAGTTTTTTATCAATACTTTTTAGGAACTACCCACCTTTTTTAATATTACAAAATTAAATAATCAGCAACTTTAGACAAATTACACTTTTTTAAATTTTAATAATCAGATATATCTTATAAAAAATATTTTATTTTTTTTATAAATCTATATTGCATTAAAAATCAAGATATAAAGTACAAAAAATACTTACAAAAACATATCATTTTCATGATATATTAATTTTATACCTAATGAAATTTTATATAAAAAATCATAAAATTTAGAATATTTGTACTCGTTTGTAAAGTTTTACGGAGTATTTTTTAATAAAAAGGGGCTCAGGTATATTGAAAAAACTGTAAAGAGGAATTTGCACATAAAACAAAGCTACCTGCCTATCTTTAAAGAGCAGATAGGCAGCGCAATTTGTACTTAGTGATGTATCTATTTTTTTTAATGTGCCTCCAACCAATTATTACCGATACCGGTTTCTGCCACAATAGGTACAGACAAAGGCAGAGCTTGCTCCATTGCTTCTTTTACCAAAATGCGCACACTTTCTATTTCGTGACGCGGCACATCTAACAACAACTCATCGTGTACCTGCAAAATAAGCCGTGCCTGCGATTGACTTTGGAGCAGGGTTTCGTGTATGCGTATCATTGCTATTTTTATCATATCGGCGGCACTGCCTTGTATGGGCGCATTGATAGCGTTGCGCTCGGCAAATCCGCGCACCGTAAAATTGCGCGAGTGGAGGTCTTTCAGGTAGCGTCTTCTGCCCAAGATGGTTTCGGCGTAGCCACGCTGCCGCGCCTGCTCAATGGAGTGCTGCATATAGCTCTGTACGCCGGGATATTGTTTAAAATATTCTTCTATCAGCGTTTTGGCTTCGCCGCGCGGAATACCCAAACGCTGTGCCAAACCAAAAGCACTGATGCCATAGATGATGCCAAAATTGACCATTTTGGCTTTGCGCCGCAAGTCGGAACTTACGGCATCTAAGGCTACACCAAATACGCGGGCGGCGGTGGCGGTGTGTATATCCAAATGTTGATGAAAAGCTTCGAGCATTGCCGCATCTTGGCTCAATGCCGCCATCAGACGCAATTCTATTTGGGAGTAGTCGGCAGAGAGCAGCACAAAATCGCTGTTGCGGGGCACAAAGGCTTTGCGCACTTCGCGCCCTTCCTCGGTGCGTATGGGTATATTTTGCAAATTGGGATTGCTGGAAGAAAGGCGACCTGTGGAGGTAACAGCCTGATTGAAACTGCTGTGTACTCTGCCGGTGCGCGGGTGAATGAGGGCGGGCAGTGCATCTACATAGGTGCTCTTGAGTTTTTGCAAAGTGCGATAACGCAATACAGCAGCAGCCACCGGATAAGAAGTTGCCAATTCTTGTAGGGTTTCTTCGTCGGTAGCATATTGTCCGGTTTTTGTTTTTTTGCCCTCGCTCGGAATTTGCATTTTCTGAAACAATATTTCGCCCAATTGCTTTGGCGAATCCATATTAAACGAAACGCCAGCTTGTTCAAATATCTGCTCACGCACCTGCTGCAATTCATCATTGAGTACGGTAGAATAACGCTTCAGAAATTCTACATCAACAGCTACTCCTTCATATTCCATATCTGCCAACACGCGCACTATCGGCATCTCTATTTCTTGATACAATTGCTGCAAAGAGGCTGCCGGAACTTGCTTTTGTAAGTGCTGCAAAAGTTGTAAGGTAATATCGGCATCTTCGGCGGCGTATTCTTTAATCACTTCTTGCGGCACATCGCGCATACTCAATTGATTTTTACCTTTTTTTCCTATTAGATTTTCAATCGGTACGGGCTGATATTGCAGATAGTTTTCGGATAAAATATTGAGGTTATGGCGCATTTCGGGTTCTATCACATAATGCAAAATCATGGTATCCTCCAAATCGCCTTTTACTTCAATATTGTAATTTTTCAGCACCAATATATCGTATTTGATATTTTGCCCTACTTTTTTGATGTTTTCGTTTTCAAAAAAACCTTTAAATTGTTGCAGCAACGACAAAGCTGCGCTGCGCATTATGGGTACGGGTACATAGTAGGCTTCGCCGTTTTTCCACGAAAATGACAAACCCACCAATTCGGCGAGCAAAGCATCGGTGTGGGTGGTTTCGGTATCCATACTTACCAAAGGCTGCTCCACCAACTGCATTATCAAACGGCTGATTTGTGTGGGGCTGTCGATGAGGCAATAATCGTGTGGGGTGTTGTTGATGTTTTTTAGCAAAATGTTTGTTGCTATATTGCTGTTGGCGACAGCTATATCGGCGAATAGCGGTAATTGTCCGGCGGCGGGCGGCGGCACATCAGCGGCGGCGACTTCACCGCCTTTTCCGTTTTTAGATTTTGCAGCCGTGAGGTCTTTTTCGTCCAAAATGCGGCGGGCGAGGGTACGAAACTCCAACTCCGCAAATACCTCTTGCAATTCGCTTTTATTAACAGGCTCTATAATATACGAATCGGGGGCATATTCCACAGGGGCATCAATAACAATGGTCGCCAAACGTTTGGAAATGAGTGCCAATTCTTTGTTTTTTTCCACTTTTTCTTTCACACTGCCCTTGAGCAGGTGCGTATTGGCGAGTAAATTTTCTATATTTCCAAATTCTTTGAGCAATTTGACGGCGGTTTTTTCGCCCACACCCGGAATACCCGGAATATTGTCGGCACTATCACCCATTAAACCCAGCATATCTATCACCTGCGATACTCGCTCTATATCCCAGCGTTGGAGTATTTGCTCCACGCCCAAAATTTCGGAAGGATTGCCGCCGATGGCGGGTTTATAAATAAAAATGTGTTCACTCACTAATTGTCCGAAATCTTTGTCGGGAGTTACCATATACACATCAAAACCATCTTGCTCTGCTTTTTTGGCGAGTGTGCCGATAATATCATCTGCCTCGTAACCTGCTACTTCAATAAAAGGAATATTGAAACCCGCCACAATGCGGCGGATATAAGGGTAAGAAGCAATAATATCTTCGGGCGTGGCTTGGCGATTGGCTTTGTAAAATTCGTGTTCTACGGAACGAAAGCTGCCGCCCGGCGCATCGGCTACAACAGCAAGGTGAGTGGGTTTTTCTTTTTGCAATAAATCCATCAAAGCACTCGTAAACCCGCTTACCGCCGATACATTCATTCCTTTGGAATTCATAAGAGGATTGCGGCTAAAAGCAAAATAAGCCCGAAAGATAAGTGCGTAAGCGTCTAAAAGGTAGAGTGTTTTTTTCATTGACTATCCAGTGATACGTAAAAGATAAAAATAGAAGAAAATAACGTGCCAAGACATTTTGCAAATATCACTTTTTTAAAGTGATTTTAAAATTTATATTACAAGTACAGCGAAAAAAAAACAAATAACTATTTGGTAATAAGATATTTTAAAATCTTATGTCTGTATTTTTTTTCAGATATTAAAAAAATACCCGCTCTACAGGTTGCAGCTTTATTTGTAAAATTTAAAATATCATACCCTTCAATTCCTGCAAGGGGCGGCAAGCTATTTTTCATTCAACCACAAAAAATACTTACCTTTGTCCTGAACTTCTAAGTTGTATTTTCATCTATGCGCCAACTCCAAAATTATATCTGCGGACAATGGGTAAGCGGCAGCGGAAATGCCCAAACCCTCCACAATGCCATCAGTGGCGAAGCCATCGCCACTGCCTCTTCCAACGGCATCGACTTTGATGCTATGTTGCGCTATGCCCGCTCCACCGGCGGCAATGCTTTGCGCAAAATGACTTTTCAACAGCGAGGCTTGATGCTTAAAAGTTTAGCCCTTTATCTTTTTGAGCGCAAAGAAAAATATTATCCTGTCAGCTACCAAACCGGTGCTACACGCGGCGACAGTTGGGTAGATATTGAAGGCGGTATCGGCAATCTTTTTGCTTATGCCAGTTTGCGCCGCGAGTTTGGTGCTGCTGCTCATTATGTAGAAGGCGACCACGCCAAATTATCCAAGCAGGGTTCTTTTATCGGACAACATATTTTAGTGCCTAAGCGCGGTGTGGCAATCCATATCAACGCTTTTAACTTTCCGATTTGGGGTATGTTGGAAAAAATCGCCTGCAACTTGTTAGCCGGTGTGCCTGCTGTGGTAAAACCCGCCACCCTCACTTCTTTTCTCACCGAAACAATGGTACACGACATTGTAGCCTCCGGTATTTTGCCGGAAGGCGCACTGCAACTCATCTGCGGCTCGGCACGCAATTTATTGGATTTCGTGGACTCGCAAGATGTAGTCACCTTTACCGGCTCTGCTGATACCGGACGCAAGCTCAAATCGCACCCGCGCATCATTTCTGAGGCTGTACCTTTTAATATGGAAGCCGACAGCCTCAATTGTTCGGTACTCGGCAGCGATGTGCAGCCCGATATGCCCGAATTTGAGTTGTTTATCAAAGAAGTTCACCGCGAAATATTTACCAAATGTGGGCAAAAATGTACGGCGGTGCGCCGCATTTTAGTGCCTGCCCATTTGATGGAAGATGTACAAACTGCACTTTCGCAGCGTTTGGCAAAAACTGTTATCGGCAATCCCGAACTCAAAGAGGTGCGTATGGGTGCACTGGCGGGTATGGAGCAGCGCGAAGAGGTGCTTTCTAAAGTAAAATTGCTGGCGGAGTATCAGGATATTGTTTTTGGTGACCTACACGCCAATGCACAGGTGCTGGGGGCTGATGCCGAAAAAGGGGCATTTATGGCTCCGATACTGATGCGCAACGACCAACCCTTCCGACATACCGCCGTACATGAAATAGAAGCCTTTGGACCGGTGAGTACGCTTATTCCGTATAGCGGCAACGACGAAGCCATCGAATTGGCGCAAATGGGCAAAGGCTCTTTGTGCAGCTCCATTTGTACGGCAGACGACAACATCGCCCGCGATTATGTGTTGGGGGCGGCTACGCATCATGGTAGAATTTTGGTGCTCAACCGCGAAAGTGCCGCTGAAAGCACCGGACACGGCTCGCCGATGCCTTTGTTAGTGCATGGCGGACCCGGCAGAGCCGGCGGCGGCGAAGAGTTGGGCGGCAAACGCGGCGTGCTACATTATTTACAACGCTGTGCCGTGCAAGGCTCTCCTACTACGCTGACGGCGGTAAGCAGCATTTATCAGCAGGGTGGCAAACAATTTGAAACCCCTGTTCACCCTTTCCGCAAGCATTTTGAAGAATTGGAAATCGGCGAAACCCTCTTTACCCACAAACGCACCATCACCGAAGCGGATATTGTTAATTTTGCAAATGTGAGTTGGGATCATTTCTATGCCCACACCGACCACACTTCGCTCGAAGGCACCGTATTTGAAAAACCCGTAGCTCACGGCTATTTTATTTTGTCGGCGGCAGCAGGTTTGTTTGTTGATGCAAAAAAAGGACCCGTACTGTTGAATTACGGCTTGGAATCGTGTCGTTTTGTGAAGCCCATGTATGCCGGCAACACGATAGGCGTGAAATTGACGGTAAAAGAAAAAATAGACCAAGAGAAAAAAACAGCCGAAGATGTAGCCAAAGGAATCGTTAAATTTTTTGTGGAAGTATATGACGAAACCAACGAAACCGTAGCCATTGCTACCATTTTGACGATGATAAAAAAACTGAAGCAGGACTAAATATATGATACTTTTGACTTTTTGGAGGTTTTGAGCCTCCAAAAAGTTGCTCCTCTTGTATTTTTTAGGTTCTTTTTTAAATAATATGAGCCATCTTTAGCCATATATAAAACGTTTCTATAAAAAAAGAAGCACACACATAAAAACAAATTCTCTTTCAGCTTTATATTTTAAAACAACAATGGTTTATCTTACCCGCCGCGAGCGATTCAACGCCGCACACCGCTTATACAACGTAAAATGGAGCGAAGAAAAAAACCGCGCGGTTTTTGGCAAATGCGCCAATCATAATTTTCACGGACACAACTACGATTTGTATGTGACCGTAAAAGGCACCCCCGACCCCGATACGGGTTTTATCGTAAATGCGCACTGGCTCGGAAAAATCATCAAAGAACAAATCATTGAACCCTTAGACCACAGCAACCTCAACACTGATGTTCCTTTTCTGAAAGATATTTTTCCTTCTACCGAAAATGTAGTCATTGCTATTTGGAAACAACTCGTGCCACACCTCGAAGGCTGCCAACTGCACTGCATCAAATTGGTAGAAACCGAAAATATCTACGCCGAATATTACGGGGAATAAAAAATAGACGATTATTTGCTTTTGAACTTTGACAAAGTTGGGGTGCATACAACAAATGTAGCAGTACCTAACTTTGACAAAGTTAGGGTACGCACAACAAATGCGGCACCGCCCACGCAAAATGCGGCACTGCCCACGCAAAATGCGGCACTGCCCACGCAAAATGCGGCACCGCCCACGCAAAATGCGGCACCGCCCACGCAAAATGCGGCACTGCCCACGCAAAATGCGGCACCGCCCACGCAAAATGCGGCACCGCCCACGACAAATGCGGCACCGCCCACGACAAATGCAGCAGTGCCCACGCAAAATGCGGCACCGCCCACGCAAAATGCGGCACCGCCCACGCAAAATGCGGCACCGCCCACGCAAAATGCGGCACCGCCCACGCAAAATGCGGCACCGCCCACGCAAAATGCGGCACCGCCCACGACAAATGCCGCAGTGCCCACGACAAATGCAGCAGTGCCCACGACAAATGCAGCAGTGCCCACGACAAATGCAGCAGTGCCCACGACAAATGCAGCAGTGCCCACGACAAATGCAACAGTGCCCACGACAAATGCGGCACTGCCCACGACAAATGCAACAGTGCCCACGACAAATGCAACAGTGCCCACGACAAATGCAGCAGTGCCCACGACAAATGCAGCAGTGCCTGAGTATTAATAAAAAAATAAATTTGAGAAAAAAAACAAAATCAGTTATAAATATGCTTGCGAGTTGCGTATATTTACCTGTTGTAATTGGGGAAAACTTTAAAGAAGTTGAGTTCTGAAGCTAACTAAGAATAAAATTTTAGAAAATTAATCAAACAAATAAAGTATTGATTTTCAATAACAAATTTTACGTTAGATAGGATTTTAAAATGAGACAGAAATCAACAATATAAAATCTGTTTTATAACTTTGTTAGTTATAAAAAGAACTATCAACAGAATAATATGGCCGACAAAAATTTAATGACACCGAGTACAGCAAGTCTAAGTGGATTGCTTGGAAACGGGATAACATATAAAGTTCCTATTTTTCAGAGAGACTATTCTTGGAAAATTGATAATTGGACTGATCTGTGGGAAGATATTAAAATTCTTTTAAATACTGGAAAAGACCACTATATGGGGGCTGTTGTTCTTCAAAAAATTGGAGAAAAGCAGTTTTTAGTCATAGACGGACAGCAAAGATTTACAACACTAAGTGTTCTTGCATTAGCTGTCATTAAGAGAATTCAAGATCTAATTAATGGAGGTATTGAGCCAGAAGACAATGCAGAAAGAATAAACGAACTTAGAAGAGGATTTTTAGGGCAAAAAGATCCGGCCTCATTACATTATTCAAGTAAACTTTTTTTAAACGAAAATAACGACCCATTTTACCAAAGAAATTTATTGCAATTAATTTCACCACAAAATGAACGAACTTTAATTGACTCTGATCGTCTTTTATGGCAAGCATTTGACTTCTTTTATAAAAAAATAGGCGAACTTTTTCCAAATGCAACAGGTGCTGAATTAGCAACATTTCTCAGTAAATCAATTGGAGATAAGAATATGTTTATTAAAATTGAAGTAGAAGATGAACTTAGTGCTTATACTTTGTTTGAAACTTTAAATTATCGAGGAGTCGATCTTACTGTTACAGACCTCTTGAAAAACTACTTATTTTCTTTAATTACACCTTCAGACTTAAGAATCGCTAAGGACATCTGGAAAAAAGTAGCAACAAGTGTTGGCATTGAAAAATTTCCTATATTCTTGAGACATTTTTGGATTTCAAGAAAACGATTGGTAAGACAAGAGCAATTGTTCAAAACAATCAGAACAGAAATAAAAACGAATCAGCAAGTTTTTGCTTTACTCAACGATCTAGATAATTATTCGGAAACTTACTTGGCTCTGCAAGATCCTTTCAGTATTATATGGCAAGGTAATAGAGAAAGAATCAAACGTATTCGTGAAATGAAATTATTTGGCGTTAAACAACAATTACCTTTATTAATGGTAGCCAAAGAAAGGTTTACAGATCAAGAATTTGATAAAACATTAAAAGTAATTTCAATATTATCATTTCGTTACAACGTTGTAGGCAGTCGTCAAGCAAACAGAATGGAAGAATTATATAACTCAGTTTCACAAAAGATTTTTAATTCAACGCTAACAACTGCTCAAGGCGTATTCAATGAGATAAGAGAACTTTACATTTCTGATGCAGACTTTAGAAATGACTTTTCTACTCTCGAATTGTATTCTTATGGTAGAAGTAAAAAACTAGCAAGATATATGTTGTTTGAATTAGAAAATAATATGATGCAAGGAGGAAATAGAGACTATGAACTTGATCCTGCAACAATTGAACATATATTGCCTGAAAATGCTGGAGCAAATTGGGATCAAGATTTTCCTCAAACTATTCAAGCTAATTACATCTATAGATTAGGAAATTATACATTACTTGAAGATCATCTTAATAGGGATTGTGAGATATTAACATTTGATCAAAAGAAACCGTTTTATTCAAAAAGTCAATATCAAATGACTAAAGATATAAATTACAATGATTGGAATCCCACAATCTTGGATAATAGACAAAACGAATTAGCAAGAAAAGCAACATCAATTTGGCGTATTCCATATGCTGACTAAAAAACTGCCTATAACAAGGTATTAAATTATATACGCAATAATGTAAAATAGCGATGGGACACACACTATCCATATTTATTTTTGCCCAATTAATACCTAAAACAAATGCTATAATTAACTTTTTTAGCAATTTTATTATTTACATATCATTCAGGATACTAGGTAATTTTCGAAATTAAAAACGAAAAACAACAAAAGACCTCACTTACTACAATAATTTTGAAAATAAATAATAAAAAAATGGGAGATACCAAGATATAGTCCAACCGCTATATCTAATTTTAAAACAACAAAAAAACAATGACAAACAGGCCAAACATACTTGTAGTTTGTGGGCGAAATAAAAAGCGCAGCAGAACAGCCGAACACATTTTTAAAAATGATGCCCGTTTCAATATCCGTACAGCAGGACTCAGCCCAAAAAGTGAAAGAAAAATTTCTGAAAATGATTTAAATTGGGCTGACTTGGTTTTTGTAATGGAAACAAGTCAGCGAGCAAAAATTTGGGAACTCTACAAACATTTAGAACTCCCCAAAATTGAAATTTTAAACATTGCAGATGATTACGAATTTATGGACGAAGAACTTGTCGAAATGCTAACAGATAGAATTAATGAAACTTTGGAAATAGTATATAAAATTTGACAAAGGAACAAGTTCAACACTTGACAAGCAGTTTTTTTTAAAACAAATTAAAACCGATACCCGCGCCCTGCCATATTCCAGCGCAATGCCAAACTCACAAAGTTGCTGCTGAGGGTTTGTTTGGCGGTGTGTTGGCTGCGATGCCACAGCGTAAGGTCTATAAAAAAGTTGTGTTTGGGCATATACGTCATCACCAACTCGCCCATATCTATTTCGAATCTCACGCCTTGCCCGATATAATTACCTTTGCTTTCCAACAAATTACTCTCTGTAAAAATATCGCCGCCATCGTTGATAATCCCCCTGTTTTTGCCATACACAGCGTGCATCATTGTAAATTGTAGTTGCAAGCGATGATGCGGCATATAGCGCACAATACCGAGCCATTCTTTAAAATTAGTGCTCAAAGGGTGCGCCAAAGGTGCATTGTAGTGGCTGTAATTGGTGGCAGCATACAAACCGATATTGAATTTTTTGTGCAGATTGACACTTAAATAATGTGCCGCCAAAAATTTTTTCTCTTTTAAACCATCGCCGTAGCCGCTGAACTGCTGAATGAGCTGTGCATAAATATTGGTATATTGAAAAGCACCAATTTGTGTATTGATTTTGACAAAAGGGTAATTATTCGAAAAATCCGACAACAGCAAAGAGCGTTCTCCTTCGCCGATAAAATTTTTATCCTGTCCCATTTGCACCTGTATGTGGCGCGTCACCGGAAAAGTAATATAGCCGCCCGCCCCGAAAAAATCAACGCCGTCATTTTTAAAAGGCAAAAAACGCCCCTCGTAAGGCACGGCTATCTGCGAAAAAACACGGTCGTTGATATAAAGCGGATAACGCGCTTGATTTTCGGTAAAAAAAGCAGCGATGCCGATTTTGCCGTCAATACAAGCCCGCATTTCCGCGCCGCGCGTATTGATAAAAGGAACTTTGCCACTGCGAAGTCTTTCATAGCCGAGTTGCAAGTGCAGCAAAGGGTTTATTTTTAGGAAACTGCCACCCTTGGAAATACTAAAAAAATCCGCCTGATTTTGATAAAAACGCCGCAAAATAGGCTTTTTAGAGTCCACCGCCCCCGATTCGCTCCATTCGTTGCTGTCTTTGTAGAGGTAGCTGTGGTCGCGGCGGTCGGCGGCAGCAAAAGACAAATCTTCCGAAAATTGCCTCGCTTCGGCATACTGCACCACTGCCTGCCGCAAATATGGTTTCATGGCGGTGTGCAGCACCGTATCCATTTCGCCGCTTTGCAGTTGCAGGCGTTCGGTGATGATATAAGCGCGATGCCCCAAAGGATAATATACGCTTTGTGCCTGCAAAAAGGTATTAAAACAGCAAAGTGTGGCGGCAATGCAAAATGAAATAATATTACGAATTGTTTTCATCAATATTTCTTTAAAATTTCAAAAGAGAATAAACAATTTAGCTGCTTCAAAAATAAACACATTTTGCAACAAGCAACCCGCTATTGTTATTCACAATGATTACTTTTGAATTTATTTTGTTGTATTTCATTTAAAAAAAACAAAAAATAATGTCGGCAATACAAATCTGGGACTTTATTTATGAGCATTTACAGCGTGGCGAAGCTGTTTTTTTGTTGTGGGTACTCCAAAGCGAAGGCAGCTCACCCGGGCGGCAGGGTTTTAAAATGGCGGTAAGCAGTCGGCAATTGCAAGGCACTATCGGCGGCGGTATTATGGAATACAAATTGGCAGAAAAAGCGAGGGCTTTGCTCCAAACACCCGACAAACTCCCCACACAGCCTTTTCTGATGCAGCAATTCCACGACAAAGCGCAGCCCAAAAACCAATCGGGTATGATATGCTCCGGCAGCCAGACGCTTGCTTTTGTGCCGCTTACTGCCTCGCACCTGCCTTTGGTGGTGCAGTTGATACGCCCACATTTGCAGCACCCGCCGCATACAGCTTTACAACTTTCGCCGCAGGGCATTTCGTGGAGCAATGCCGCCACCCCCGAATTTGTTTATCATTCCGACAACGACTGGCATTATTGCGAGCCGCAGACTACGCCGATTGCCGTTCATATTATTGGGGCGGGGCATGTGGGCTTGGCACTATCGCAGGTGCTGCATTTTTTGGGGTTTTATGTAAAAATTTATGACGACCGCCCGCAACTCAACACGCTGGAGCAAAATACTTTCGCCCACGAAAAACACCACGTCAGCGACTATCGGCATATCAAAACCTATTTGAAGCACGTTGCACCCACTGATTTTGTAGTAGTAATGACACTCGGCTATCGCAGCGACAAGGTGGTATTGCAACAACTCCTCCCCCACGCTTATCGCTATTTGGGCGTATTGGGCAGCGAGAAAAAAATAGCGACTTTGCTTCAGGAACTGTCGGAAGAAGGCTACGATGCCGAACAGTTAGCGACTTTGTATGCCCCCATAGGTTTACCCATTTACAGCAGAAGCGCAGAAGAAATAGCCGTGAGCATCGCCGCACAAATCATACAAATCAACAATCGGCATTTGCCCACCGGACGCAGCTATTCAACACAGTAATTTCAAAAAAAATAAAAAGCAATTTTCTTTTTCATATTAAAAAGTTCAAAAATGATGTAATATAAAAGTGTCAGATTGACACTTTTATATTAAAAAAATAATTATGTGTTTTCGTGCAGTTGCCGTAACTTTGCAGTGTCAAAAGAAAACAAAAACAATTTTGACAACAATTGATTAAAGAATTATTTCATCATTAAAAAAATAAAAAAATACAATGGAAGAGTTAATGAAAAAAGTATTGTACACCGGCGTTGGTTTGGTGGCTTCTACTACCGAAAAATTACAAGCAGTAGTAAATGATTTGGTGGACAAAGATAAATTGCACCAAGAAGAAGGCAAACGCATCGTTGATGATTTCGTAAAAAGCACCGAAAGCAAAAAAGATGAGTTTGAAGGCAAAATGAAAGAATTGGTGAACAGCATCGTAAATAAAATGAATTTGGTGCGCCGCGAAGATTTCAACGACTTGTCAAAACGTTTGGAAGAGTTGGAAAGCAAAATGACCAAAGCTGCTAAAAGTGCTACTACTAAATAAGTACAGCTGATTATCAGTGTATAATAAAATGAAAAAGCGTATCGTTTTATACGATACGCTTTTTTTATGCTATTTAGATGATGAAATATATTGCATTTATGATGAGATAAGTAATATATCGGATAAAAAATTATTTTTGCTGATATGTCTTTGGGTCAAACGCTGAAAAACATCAGTCGTGTGCGCGAAATTATCAGAATTTTGCTCAAATACGGCTTTGAAAACGTGGTGGTAAATACGCCTCTGCGCAATTTTGTGTCGGAAAGTCGCCGCCTGCAATGGACACACCACGAGCGTCCGGTATTTGATTTTAGCAGTTGGGAGCGTATTCGTATGGTATTTGAAGAGTTGGGTCCTACTTATGTAAAATTGGGGCAAGTACTGAGCAATCGCTCCGATATTTTGCCCGAAGCTCTGATAGCGGAATTTCAGAAATTACAAAGTCATGTGCCGCCTTTTCCCGCCGACCAAGCCCGCAACATCATAGAAAGTGAGTTGGGCAAAAAAATAGAAGAAGTATTTGCTGATTTTCAAGATGTGCCCATCGGCTCGGCATCTATCGGGCAGGTGCATAAAGCCCGCTTGCGCAGTGGCGAGGCTGTGGTGATAAAAGTACAACGCCCAGGCATCGGCTCTATTGTTGAAAACGACCTCTCTATCCTCAACGAAATCGTCACACGCGGCGAAGCCTATTTTGAGCGTTTCGGCATTACCAACGTAGTAGCGTTGGTGGCGGCTTTTGAGCGTACCATGCAGCGCGAACTCAACTACAGCATAGAAGCGCGCAATATGGATAATTTCAGAAGTTACTACGCCAGCGAAAAAAAATTGCATGTGCCTTTGGTGTATCGCGATTTATCCACTGCCAAAATTTTGTGCATTGAGTTCATTAAAGGTTGCAAAATTACCGACACCGAACAACTCAAACAGTGGCATTTGGATACCGCCAAAGTAGCCGAACATGGTATGGCTTTGTATTTGTCGCAAATATTTGAACATGGTTATTTCCACGCCGACCCCCACCCGGGCAATGTATTGGTAGAGCCTAATGGCGTGATTTGTTTGATAGACTACGGCATGGTGGGCAAACTGAGCAAGCGCGAAAAATATGCTTTGGCGGATATTTTTATCGGCATAGCCCAGCAAGATGCCGTTAAGGTGGCAAACAGTTTGCGGCGTTTGGCGTATGACGACAATGTAAGCGACTTGCGCGTATTGGAAAAAGAAGTAGATGAAATTGTGGAAGATTATGCCCTGCTCAATGTACAGGAAAATAATCTGGCAGAACTCGCCCTGCGCCTACAAAAAGTGATTTATAAAAACAAATTGCAACTACCCGGCTCTATTTTTTTGATTTTGAGAGCTTTGGCAATTCTGGAAGGTATCGGCAAACAAATTCACCCTTATTTTAACATTTATGAATTTGTAAAACCCTACGGCATAAAATTGGTACTGGAACAATACTCACCCGAAAATATCAAAGAAAACCTATGGAGTCGCGTGAGTCAATACGATGCCCTGTTGCGCCGCCTGCCCAACGATATTACCGATATTTTGCGCAAAACCCGCAAAGGTGAACTCGCGTTTCATATCCACCATCAGGGGCATCAGCCCATTTTGCGCGAAGTTAATCGTATTGTCAATCGTTTGATTTTGGCAATGCTGGCAGCGGCTTTTGTGTTGGCTGCCGCCCTCACCTACCGCAGCGAAAACAGCACCCAGCAAGGCGGCATTGTGTCGCTGATGAACCATGTAATGTGGAGTTATTTGTTTTTGGGTATCGCTTTGGTGCTGTTCGTGTGGGTACTCCTTACAATTATGCGCAGTGGCTGGCGCACTTGGGACGATGAATAATGATTAGATTCACATATATACACCACTGCCTGCCACAGCAAACTATAAAACTAAAAAGCAAGAGCCGCCTTTTTTCAAAGGCGGCTCTTGCTTTTTTTTATTCTAAATGAATATGTGATAACGATTATTTAGTCATTACACTTTTCACAATAGAACCACTATCGGTATGAATATGCAAGAAATATTTGCCTTTCGCCAAATCAGTTAAATCAATACTGAAAGCAGCGTTGTTATTTACATTTTTCCGTGTAAAATTGCGAATATTTTTACCCATCATATCAATTACTTCTATGCTCACATCGCGAGTTTCTACATCTTGAATGTTGATTTCAAATACGCCATTGCTCGGATTAGGACCCACTTGAATATTTTGGTTGAGCAATAAATCGTTTAAGCCAATAAAAGGAGATTCGCAATCAACATCATAAGAGCAAGCAGCATTATTACCACCCGGACCTGCTACAACGATATTGCGGTCTTTAGTAGCTTCGTTGCCACTATTGTCGCTTACTTTATAAGTAAGTTTGTAGGTACCCGGAGTAGATTCACAAACTTCGCCTGTTACTACTACCTGTGCGGTTACGTTGCCGTCAATAGCATCAATAGCGGTATAGCCCGGCTCAGTAAATTCTGTATCACAAGTATGGAATATAGTAGCACCGCTTGTAAGCGTAATTACCGGAGCAGTGGTATCTACTACATTTACCACCTGTGTTACGGTAGTAGTGTTGCCGGCAGCATCTGTAACGGTATAAGTAATAGTATAAGTGCCTGCCTCTTCCAAATTTACATCTTCTACACCAGTTACTACTACATCTGCCGATACATCACCATCAACATTATCTATGGCAGTAAAGCCCGGAGCTACAAACTCTGCACCTACGGCTGCTTCAGCTTCAATAGTACCTCCGTCTTCCAGCGTAATTACCGGACCATCAGCATCTTCAGTAATGACCTCTACAGTACGCACTAAATCGGGAGCTTGGTTGCCTGCATTGTCTTCAACGTGATAAGTAAGTGTGTGAGTGCCGGGTACTGCGATATTTACCGTACCTTCTACGGTTACAAAATCAGAAGCAGGGCAACCCAAACCATCATAGCTATCTTCTACAGTTATACCCGGATCTACAAAAGAAGTATTTACCAAAACAGCCATATTAGCCGAACCATTCAAAGTGGCAACAGGAGCTTCGGTATCCAATGCTTGTACCGAAACGGTCAAAGTATCGTTTTTAGAGTTTCCGTCAGAGTCAGAAATCGTAAATATTTCTTCTTCATCAACAGAAGCTGCAGTATAAACAATTTCTCCGGCTACTTGGAGATATTCATCAGTCAAATCGCCATCAGGATAGTCGGTTACGCTCACAAAAGTAGATTCCAAATCAATAGCGCAATCAACTTTTGCATTCAGATTGAAAAGACGGAAAATCTGAGGGCAAGTGCTTAAAGCATTGGTAGGATTTACAATTGAACCAACAGGAACTGCTTGGTATATCATATCATTTATGTTAGATACGTTTCCTACTTCGTCATGACTTTCGAATAAAACAGTACCTGTAAAATTATCTTTTTGATACAGCAAGTGAACATTATCATCCACTCGGCGGGCGATAGCTCCATATACATCATCAGTAGTAGGGCTATTGGTTACATTAAGAGGACCCACCCAAGTCATACCGCCATCGTTTGATTTAATCATATAAATATCACGAAATGGCTCTCCTTGTGAATCCAAAGCACCATCAACTACCGCAGAATAAGAAAGATAAAGTACACCGTTGGCATCAATACCTGCACTTGGCATAGAAACCAAAGCATTGCGGTGTTGTGGGTTTGTCTCATCTTGATATTCACAATCGCCGGTAAAATCCTGCAACACAGTATTGCTGATAATTTCGGGTGCTTCCATGCTGCTGTTCCAATACATCATACCCTGTCCGGTAGAAGAGAAATACCTAGCACCTGCTGTTTCTCCTATTGTAGTTCCTTCTATCCACACACGGCGACCATACCAAACGTGGAGGGTTCCATTATCATCAATCAAATTTTCAAAAGCACCTTCTGAAGCTACCACAGGCAAAATTTCGCCGTTAGAGCCATCAGGGTTGTATGCAATATTACCATTATCTACTAATTGGAAGAAATCCCAGCTATCACCGCCATCTTCAGACCACCACACCACAGGTGAGTAGGTATGTGCTACGATAGCTACTTTATCGCCGTTGGCATCAAGTGCATAAGCATCGCCGCCGAAGATAGAGAACGTTTCAGGATTCATATTAGGCAATTGGAATGCCTCCCAAGTATTACCGTTGTCTTTGGAGCGCAAATAATTCAAACCGCCATTCACATCATAAATAGAAGCATTTAAGCGGCTGGCAATAACGTGAATGGTATTTCCTACCACTGCCGAGCGCGCCCAAGTGCCTCCTGCATCTAAGTTCACTCCTGCTGCATTATTCAAAGAAGTCGAAGTCCATTCAGAGGCTCCTGCATCTTTGTAGGTGAATACCAAACCACTTGCGCCGCTATGAGAAATAGCAAACAAACGACCCGAAGCGGTTTCTCCGATTGAAGGCCAGCCGGTGCGTTCATCTTCAAGGCGTTCTACAGGAAAAGCCCCCACAGTACCGTTTACAACCTGATTAAAAGCTGTTCCACGGCCAGGGTAAGTAGCATCATCTGAGGCAGGAGCAAAAGTCCAAGCTACGGATACAGTACCATTGCCATGATTAATGATGCGCTCCTCAATCGATTCATTAGTTTGCAGGTCATAAATGGTTTCTCCCACTTTAACCTGCCCGTTCATTGCCACTAAGGGCAAAAGCGAGAAAAGGGTAAAAAGTATTTTTTTCATTGTTAAAAAGAAAAGGATAAAATAAAATGAATAAATATTTGTCTTTTAAAAAAACTTGTAACGGCAAGATATACGCACTTAACGAGTATATCAAATAAAGGCTAAAATTAATACTTTTTTTTAAAAGATAGGGTGCGTTTGCAAAAAAATGACATTCATCACACCTGCAATTTACATCAAGTTCTTTTATTTTTTGTTGCTCTGCCGCTTTTGTTGCTCCTGTGCTTGCTCCATCATATCCTGAAGGCGTTTCTGAAAACCGGAGGTTTGTCGGGGTTTTTTCTGATTTTCAGCTAATTGTTTTTTGAGGTCGTCTTCTTTTACCACATATTTTTTCAGATACCATTGTTGTATCATATTCAATAAGTTAAACAATGTGTAATAATACGTCAATGCTGCCGGCAGACTGTTGAAAATGAACAACAAAAATATCGGCATAAAATACATCATTATTTTCATTTGCGCCGCCTGCTGCCCTACATTATCTTTCATACTTTGATACATAGAGAAATAAGTGAGCAATGCCATCAATACGGTAAACAAACTCAGGTGGTCGCCCAAAAACGGAATTTTAAAAGGAAAATTAATAATGGCATCATAGGAAGACAAATCTTTTACCCACAAAAAAGACTCTTGACGCAATTGAATGGAAGAAGGGAAAAAGTTGTACATCGCCAACAAAATAGGCAGCTGAAACAATTGCGGCAAACACCCACCCAAAGGATTTACACCTGCCGAGTTGTAAAGTTTCATTTGTTCCTGTTGTTGTTTTTGCATATCATCGGGGTATTTTTGCTTAATGGCTTCTAATTCGGGGCGCAATACGTTCATTTTTGCCATTGCTATATATGAGCGATAAGTAAATGGCATAATGATGATTTTGATAAATAGCGTGAGCAAAAAGATAATAATGCCGTAGTTGCTGAAGAATTTTTCGAACAAATTAAATACAGGAATGATGAGAAAGCGATTTACCCAGCCAAAAATGCTCCAGCCCAAATTTACCAAATGCTCCAAGCCTATGCCTTTGGAGCGCAAAGTCTGATAGTCGTTGGGACCGATATAAAACTGCATCGGCAGGGTAAAATTCGGAGTTGCCTCATAAGAAACATTCAACAATGTAGCAAAACTCTTAACCGTAAGGCTGTCGGGCGCATCGGCGGCAGGTGTTTGTACTTGCAGCGATTTGAGTTCAAAGTTGAGGGCATCGGCGGGGTTGGCATCTATGAGGGTTTGGTTGAAAAAACGCTGTTTGTGTGCCACCCATTGCACTGTTCCCACATTTTCTTTCAGGTCGTTGCCCGTGTAGCTCAAAGCCTCCACTTCTTCTTCCTTATCGCGGTAATAGGCCGATGTATGGGAACGCTCATCATCTAAAGTACGCTCTTGTTTCAACAACTTTTGATTCCATAATATTTGAATAGGCGCACCGGTACTCATACGGTTATTAAAGCCCACCAAGCGTGTATCGGCTTGCACAATATATTTATTTTTACCTAATTTATAACTTTGTTCTATATAAGAAATACTATCAGCATACAGGCGATATATTAAAGCGGTATCGTTTTTTTCGTGAAGGGTAAATAAGAAATCGTCAGACGAAAACTTATTATTGTTCACAAACATTTCAAAATGCCAGTCGTTGCTGCCTGCCTGTATCAATTGAAGGGGCTGTTTTGCAGCCGTTTTATAATTTTTGAGGGTGGCACTTTCCAACTGCGCCCCTTTGTTGGTAAAAGTAAGTTGCAGCAAGTCGTTTTCCAATACGGCAACAGCAGCTTTTGCGATGCTGTCTTGATGAAAACTCTGCAATAAAGCAGGAGCAGTAGAGGTGGCAGCAAGTGCCGCTGCTGTTGTTGGTGCAGCAACAGCTTGTGCAGTAGTATCGGTAGTAGCTGCGGAGGTGGGTTTTTCAGGTGGCTTGGCAGGGTTAAAATACTGAAACCCTATCAGAATGACCATAATCAAAAAAAACGCCGTGAGAGTATTTCTATCCATTCTTTAATTTGATGTACTATAAAAAAATTGCTGCAAAAGTATAAATTTTAAACACAATCGCCAAAAGTTGATAACAGTAGCAAGCAGAGATTATAAAAAACCTCTACCTATCAATAAAAAAATAAGCATATTTGTTGAAAAAAATAAATATTGTAAGATTTTTTTATGGACGATGAACGATACTTATCTTTTGAAACCGAGCGACTTTTGTTGCGTCCTACCCTGCCGGAAGATGCGCCACTTATCCTCGAAATGCTCAATACTCCCAAATGGTTAGAGTACATCGGCGACCGCCATGTACACAACCTGAACGAAGCAGAAGCCTATATACAAAAAAGAATGTTGCCGCAGCTACAACGTTCAGGCTATTCCAATTATACGCTCATTCTCAAACATACACACACCAAAATCGGGGTATGCGGCTTATACGACCGCGAAGGGCTGGAAGGTATTGATATAGGTTTTGCGCTGCTGCCGCAATACGAGCAACAAGGTTTTGCCTACGAAGCAACGAGCCGAATTTTGAGAGCTGCTTTTGAAAATTTCAATATTACTGTTGTTCAAGCCATCACTACTCACAACAACCACGCCTCTCAACGATTGTTGGAAAAGTTGGGTATGCAATGTATAGGCACTACACGCTTGCCCGATGATGATGAAGAATTATTATTGTACAAATTGATTTTAAAATAACAAAAGAACTGTCGCACACTATAATATAGCGTGCGACAGTTCTTTTGTTGTTCTTTTATAATTTTATACTCCTACCTACTATGGGAATACGCCCAAAGACATATAAGATTGTGCTACTTTATCAATGGCTACATAAAAAGCAGCAGTACGCAAATCTTTCGCTTGCGGGTTGTTTTTCCATACATCGCGGATAGAATGATAAGCATTTATCATTGTTTCTTCCAAACCGGAGTTCACCAAATCAATTTCATCAGCACCTTTGGTGAGGAACATTTTTTGTTCTTTTTCAATGTTTCTGCCAGTGAGTTTTTCTACTTCCGAAATAATTTTGTCGAAGGCGGTTTGTTGGAAGCGTTTGTCCATACGTCCGAAGCGTACATGCGAGAGGTTTTTAAGCCACTCAAAATAAGAAACAGTTACACCACCTGCATTCAGGTACATATCAGGAATCATAATTGCACCTTTCTGCAATAAAATAGCTTCGCCTTCGGGAGTTACGGGACCGTTTGCGCCCTCTGCAATGATTTTTGCTTTGATATTCGGTGCATTTTCGCCGTGAATTTGTTGTTCCAAAGCAGCAGGCAACAAAATATCGCACTGCATTTCGAGGGCTTCGCGGCGATCTTCAAAGTTTTTGGCTTTCGGATAATTCATAATACCGCCTTTGTTTTCTTTGCGATATTTTGCCAAATCTTCTACATCAATACCTTTTTCATTGTAAATAGCACCATCGTACTCAGCTACGGCAACGATAATAGCTCCTGCTTCCTGCAAAAACTTAGCTGCATAATAGCCCACATTTCCCAAACCCTGCACCACTACTTTTTTACCGTCCAAACCGGTGCTGAGTTTGAGTGCTTTCATATCTTCGGCGATATTGCAAGCCTCGCGCAAACCGTAGAAAATACCGCGTCCGGTGGCTTCGGTACGACCGCGCACACCGCCTTGCTCTACGGGTTTTCCGGTTACGCAACCGGCGGCATCTATATCTTCGGGGTGATACGACACATAGGTATCCAAAATCCAAGCCATTTCGCGCTCGCCCGTGCCGTAATCGGGGGCGGGTACATCTACTGCCGGTCCGATAAAACGTTTTCTAATTAACTCGGCAGTATAGCGGCGAGTGATGCGTTCCAATTCTTCTTCGGTATATTCGCGCGGGCTTATTTTTACACCGCCCTTGCCACCACCGAAAGGCACATCTACCAAAGCACATTTGTAGGTCATCAAAGCAGCCAAAGCCATTACTTCGTCTTGGTTTACTTTGGAGCTAAAGCGAATACCGCCTTTGCAGGGAGTTTTGTGGTGGCTGTGCTGCACACGATAGGCTTCTATCACCTGAATACCGCCGCGCATACGCACCGGAAAGCGCATTTGATATACGCTGTTACAGGATTTAATTTGTTGAAGCAGTCCGGGGTCATAGTTCATAATACCCGCTGCTTTGTCAAAGTACAATTCTACACTCTCAAAAAAAGAGTATTTCGATTTGGAGTTGCTCATGCAATGAGAATATTTTTTGTAATTAAATAAATATTTGATGTATTAGGGAATATATATTTATTATGCAGAGAGATACTGAAAAAAGGCAAGTTTCACTCATTTACCATTTATCAGGATTGTTTTTATTGTTTTTCAATTCTTTTTCTATTTGTTTCACCTGACTTTCTATAAAAAGCAAATACAGGGCTATTCCGACAAATAAAAGCAATAAAATAGCCACCACCACATAAATTTTGCCATTGCTGCGCATAATATCTGCCATTTCGGGCTGTTGTTTTAAAGCAGGAGCAGCAGTGGCAAGGCTATCGGCGGCGGAGGTTTGTGCAACGACATAAAGGGTATGCAACAATAATAAGGTACTAAAAATAAATTTTCGGAATGACCAATGTGAAGGTATCAACATCATATAATTTCTTTCATTTTATAGTTAATAAAAGTGAGTCTTGCCCGCAAAGAGGCAAGCCACAAACCTAAAAGTGTCCAGCCTATCACAGCCGGATAAAATACCAAACGCATCGTATAATCTAAATCATACACCACAAATCCACTGTTACCGCCGTTGGCAGGGTGTAATGAGTCGGTAAGGCGCGGCACTACAAACAACAAAGGCAGCATAGCAAAATAAGCGAATATATTATACACTGCCGATATTTTGGCGCGTTTTTCCAAATCAGGAACAGAACGGCGCAATACGTTATAAGCTAAATATATCAAAAGTGCTATCGCCGACATATTTTGTTTTACATCGCCATTCCACCAAGCCCCCCAAGTATATTTAGCCCATAACATACCCGTTGTAAGCCCCAAAATACCAAACAAAATGCCTACATTGGCTGTTTCGGAAGCCAATATATCTTCGGTAGCCTGAGAGCTGCGTAAAAAACGAATACTATGTACTAAGGAAAAAGTAAAAATGATAATCATACCGAACCACATAGGCACGTGGTAGTACAAATTTCTGATGGTTTCGTTCAAAATATCCAAACGCGGCGCAGATATTAGCAACCCCCCGATGATGCTATAACCTATCAACACGAGCGAGAGCCATTTCCAATAGCTTTTATAAAGAGGAGCGGGAAGCGAAGCAACAGCCATAAAAAGGAAGCAGAATAGTGTGTGATTAAAACGAATTACGGTTTATTAAAATAATTAAATAACAAACTATTAACAGCAAAACTGAAAAACGCCGTGGGGTTGCATTGTTTTTCAGCCATCTTTTTGTGTTCAATATCAAAGCCTTTGCTGCCATATAGTCATCTTTTTATAAAAAAATTTTCCGTTGATTAATCCCGCCAAAGATAAGGAAATAAGATAAATGATAGTGAAAATAAAATGACATTAATTGCCAAAAGTATAGATAAATTTTTACTATAATTCAGGTCAGTTTCAGGAGACACGGCTGCCGTACTCAAAGCAATCAACAATGACAACAAAGGAATAATAATAGGAAACGCCAAAATGGGCATCAGAATACTGCTGTTGCCGCCGGCTTTGGCAGCAATGGCAGCCACCAACGTAAAAGTAAGCGAAAAACTTAAAGCCCCCAAAGCAATTGCCGCCACAAATACCCACGGCTGCTGCACCGGAAATCCTAGAAACAGGCTGTAAACGCTCACACCCAAAGCCGCAATAGTACCCAGCAACAGTGTATTATAGACCATTTTGGAAATAATCACCGCTTCGGGGTGCAAAAGTGTATAATAATACAATTGGCGGGCGGCGTGTTCCTGCACAAAACTTTTAGCTACGGCATTAGCCGCCGCAAACAACAAAATAATCCAAAGTACGGTCATCCATGTGGTGGCTTTCATCTGCAAAAAAGCCATATATACCAAAAACACACTACTGCTCACATACAGCAACAAGCCGTTAAGTGCATAGCGTTGTCGCCACTCCAAACGAAAATCTTTGAGCAGCAATATCCATATTTCGTGTAGCAGCGTGCTTTGTAGCATAATAAGGGCAAAGGTAAAAAATGTTTTTCAGAAGTCCGTTAAACTTTGCATAACTTTGTATGTTGTAAAATATACAAAAAAAATTAAGCATTTAATTAAATAAAATGAAATTTTCTTTCGTATTATTGATAGCTGTTGTCTTGCAATGTGCTGCTTGCAAACAGAACTCCGACCCTGCCGCCCACACACCAAACAGCACCGCAGCCGACAGCACCGCAGCTATCGGTGATTCTGCGTTGCTGGCACAAATTCAACGACTGAATACGCAAATCGGAAAAGACAGCAGCAATGCCGAACTTTATTTTATGCGCGGTATGGCACAATGGGAAAATCGCCAATCTGCCGCCGCCCTCGCCGATATGAACAAAGCCATAAACTTAGATGCCACTGCCTCCAAATATTACCTCTCCGCCGCCGATATGCTCCTGCAAATGCGCGACCTCAACACCGCCAACACACTTTTGGAGCGCGGCTTACAACAGTCCCCCGACAAGCCCGAAAAAATCGCTTTTCAGTTGGCACGCAATTATTTTATCCTTAAACAATACGATGAAGCGATGGCAAAAATACATGCCATTCTCAAAGAAAAACCCGAATTTGCCGAAGCTCATTTCCTAAAAGCCTTGATTTACAAGGAAAAAGAAAACACAAACGCAGCCATTTCTGCTCTACAAGATGCAATCAGCATTGATAATAATTACTACGATGCTTATATGCAATTAGGCTTATTGTACAGCGAAAAGAACAACCCTTTGGCAATAAAATATTTTGACAACGCCTTAAAAACAGATACCGCCAGTACCGAAGCGCAGTACGGCAAGGCAATGTTTTATCAGCAACGCAAAGATTATAAACAAGCAAAAAAGATATACCGTTCTATGTTGCGCAGCAGCAGCCAGCACGAAAACGCACTTTACAATTTGGGTTATATTTTATTGGAAGAAGATTCGGTGGAGTTGGCTGAAAAACATTTTGAAATAGCCACCAAAGTAGCTCCTTCCTATGCTGCAGCTTATTATATGCGCGGCTTGTGCGCCGAAACACGCGGCGACACCCGCACAGCTTTGCAATACTACAAACAAGCCCTTACTTTCAAAAATGATTTAGAGCCGGCAGCCGAAGGCGTGAAGCGGTTAGATGTAAAAAATTAATTTTTTAATTAAAAAAAATTAATCGCCACTGCAAACATACTGAATAAGATTAGCTCCCATTTGTAAGGCTTTGAGGCGCACTTCTTTGGGGTCGTTGTGAACTTCGGGGTCTTCCCAACCATCGCCCAAATCACATTCGTAGCTGTAAAAAAGAGCCAGCCGACCCTCTATCAGAATACCGAAGCCCTGTGGTGTTTTGCCGTCGTGTTCGTGGATTTTGGGCAAGCCGTTGTTAAAATTAAATCGCTGATGATAAATCGGGTGCGAAAAAGGGATTTCTATCAACTCTTTATCGGGGAATATTTTTTTTATCGCCGCGCGCGCATATTTGTCCATTCCATAGTTGTCGTCTATATGCAAAAAACCACCCGCTTCTAAATAAGTGCGTAAATTTTCGGCTTCGGTGTCGGAAAATACCACATTTCCGTGTCCGGTCATGTGTACAAAAGGCAAATTGAACAATTCCGCACTACCCGGCTCAATCGTTACAATGTCGGTTTGGATATTACTGTTCAACTGTTCGTTGCAAAATACAACCAAATTGGGCAAACTGCTCGGATTGGCATACCAATCTCCGCCGCCGTTGTATTTGAGCAAACCTATTTTTACGGTGCTGGCTTTATTGTCGCCATCGCCGCCTGCCAAAACAGAAAAAGAGCATATCATCATCAAACCCAAAAGAAAGAGTCCGAAAAAGCGTGTTTTTATCATCAATCAAAGGAAAATTATTACTACTAAAAAAACACTGCAAATATGATGCAAAGTTTTGGGTTTTTGGTGTTAAAAAATACTAATCGCGTATCCGGCGAAAACAAGGTGTGCGGAGAGTGGCACAAATTATATTTTTTTATCTCACCACAGCCTTTGCTGTAAGCATTGTGCCGCGCTCGCCACGCAATTGCACCACATACAAGCCGCTGCCCCACTGCTCCGTTTGCAAGCGCACAACCTGATATCCTGCCCGCAGTTGTACGGTATAATGCATTAATATTCTGCCGTCTGCTGCTGTTACACAGAGCATTGCGTTTTCATCTTCGGGCAGCAAATAATGTAAAAACGTACCCTCTGATGCATCGGTAGGATTGGGACTGACGACCACAGCAGCACCAAAATTCATATCGGCATCATTATTATTGCCTGTTTTTCCGCCGCTGATATCGTCTTTATCGCCACACAATGGATTTTGAGGTATCCACTGCCCACCTGTAAAAATTGTATTCGTTGATGATACATTGGGAAAGTTTATCACAAAAGGCGGAAAAACGGGCGGTATGGGATTTTCTTCAAATACAATATCAAAAGATCCGCTCATCAATTTTTCTTCCTGCGTATTTGCCACCCGTGCGATAGCACGATAGTAGAGCCGAATGGTATCGGAGGCAGTTATTAACGTAGGGCGATGTATAATATAGGCATTTTCGCTATCGCTCCATTCAAATACTTCGCGAGCCTGTTGAAAAATCGGGTCACTACATTCATATAACATAGAAGGAAGTTCGTCAATTGCCATCATTTCTACCCACAGCAATTCATCGGCATCATCAGATAACAAAGCAGTTTTCAGCGCAGCGGCTTCTATCAGGTAGTCGTCATTCTGCAAAAGACTGGCTGGCAGTATATCAATACTAGCATCATATATTGTCGGCTCCCAATAAACGACATCGCAACTTCCATAGCCATCATAAGGAGTATATATATAACAGGTTAATATATCCCACATTCCCGAAAAACAATTTTGAGTATATATTTCAGGAAAAAAGCGTTTTAAATGATAGGTTGCTCCGCTGCAATGGTCAATCAGCAGGATATCGCCAAGAGGGAAAAAATCATAATTTTCCAATACAGCACTTACCGAATTATTTCCGTTGATATTTGGTACATCTATTGTAGTTGGGTCATAGCCGCCCTCCCAAGTAATGCTAAACCCTGCTGCACAATTATCTAAAAATGTAATATACATACTCCATTCATAGTCAGGTTGCATTATGATACTATCTACTTGGAAAGGAGCATCTGCTATCCACACATCAACTGTATCGCTGCTACCTGTTGTAGAATTGATAATAGAATAACAAATTTTATCCGGCAAAATAGCATTTTCGGGCAATGTGTAGGTAGGTATCCCTTCAAAATCACTCAAAAGCACACCGTTATCGCTTACAGGGCAAACTGAAAATGTATTGTACGAGTAGCCTTGATCATTTGACAATAATTGTTGCCGAATTTCGCTATCAAATACAATACCTTTTCTATCACGAAAAATATACAGTGTATCGTCGTTCGCCTGTGCTTGCAAGGCGGCAGATGCCCATAAGAGGCAACAACAAAAAATTAAAAGATTTTTCATAGGATTATATGTGTTTTTATTTTTTAAAAAATATAAATAAAGTGCGAAAATGGTTATTGTGTGCTGAACTCAAAGTAATTTTTTATTTTTTCTTTTATTATTTGGTGGTTTAATATTGTAAATTTTTCAGCATTGGGAATACGATAATGCTGTTATTTTTTTTATCCCTTATTAAAAACTATGATAAATATAACGCAATATTTTAATTCAACAAATAAAAAAATAAATCAATATTAAATAATGAGTGTTGATTACTCCCAAAATACAGCGATAAGTGCTACGCTCCTATTATGTTTTTATTTAATCAATTTTAGTTTGTTCACCACAAAAAATTATTCAACATTAATGACCTTTATTATTTATCAGATTTTTGAAGCATAAAGCCAAAAGTAGAACCTACTCCCAATTTGCTGCGCACCCGTATATGCTGTTGGTGAGCCTCTATAATATGCTTTACGATAGCCAGTCCCAATCCGGTGCCCCCCATCGCCCGCGAGCGGCTTTTATCCACACGATAAAAACGGTCGAACACATGGCTCAAATGCTCTTCACTGATACCGATACCGTCATCAGAAACTTCTATCAAAATATTAGAAGCCATATCATAAAAACCCACTTGCGTAATACCTCCGCCTGCCTTGCCATACTTAATGGAATTATCAATGAGATTGACGAGTACCTGACGTATTTTTTCTTTATCGGCGTGCACCCAATAATGCCCTTCGCAGCCTTTTTTTACAGATAGTTTTATTTTATTGGCATTGGCTTTTATATCCAACATTTCAAAGATTTCTTTGGTGAGCTGGCGAATATCAAAGCGTTGTTTTTCCAATTGATACACGCCGTTTTCGAGCAGGGATATATTTTCCAAATCTTCTATGATATGTATCATGCGCTCAATGTTGTTGTCGGCTTTCAGCAGGTAATCTATATTAATGGCGGGGTCGTGGAGTCCACCGTCAATGAGCGTTTGTACATAGCCCTGAATATTAAAGATGGGGGTTTTGAGTTCGTGCGATACATTGCCGAGAAATTGTTTGCGATAGTTTTCCATCTGTTCGAGGCGCACGATTTGTTCTTCTTTTTTCTCTGCCCATAGCACCACTTCCTCTTCTACTTTTTTATAAATATCCTCGTTCATATTGATATGTAATACGCGCTGTTTTTTGTCTTTATCGTATTTTACTTCGCTGATACTTTTGTAAATAAGTTTGATTTTGCGGTAAATAAATTCTTCGATAGCGGCACGAAATAGCAAAAAAGCCACAGCAAACACAAAAAAGGCGATACCAAAAACCGCCGGCACAGATAGTGCCTCATTGTTGAAAGCAAAGCGGTAAACAAGCAGCAGTATAAAACACAGTGCCGCTATCACGGCAGAAGTGCCTAATGCTACTTCGTTGGGTGTGGGATTTTTGTTGCTCATACTATGTAAGCAATGATTAATTTTTAATGATAAATAGTAAATATAATAACTAATTAAAAATCAATTTTTTATAAAAAAAGTATAAATAAACTCTACTCGGCACTTATTTTTATTTTTCACAAATATTATAACGAAAAAGCCTCTACAAAAAACATGTAGAGGCTTTTAAGTCATCAGTTTATTTATTATACCTTTTTATTTTCTATAAAGGAGTAATGGTATAAGAATTACCTCCGTTGGCAATAGTTACTTTAACAACAGGTTTAAAAGTATTACCTCCATCAGTATCAACATCTGGGTCGGCACTGGTAATAATATTCTCAGATGTTTGTTCGTACATTTGATTTTCAAACAAAGCCGGGTTGTGTAGCAGTGATTGAAATTGGAAATGCAATAGGGTCTCCACTGGTAGGGCGTATATTATTAATATATAGATTTGCCCAGAGATAGTAATCTCCGTCATCTAAACCCTCCAATGTTAAATGTTCAGGGCAGGCACCTGTAGCAGCACCATAAATACCCAAATCATTTTCTTCTACATCAAATACATAAATATCAATATCTACACTATCACACAATTCTGCGGCTGCTCCATCTACCATAACTTCGCCTCCCAATCAAAGTAAGGTCTAATTTGGGCTGTACAGCATTCAGCAATTCAACTGTAAATGACTGGCTTGTATAATTTACATTAGCAGTCCTATTATCACCTATTGAAAGAGTAAAAGTTTCTGTTTCCTCTATTTCATCATCTCCATAAATTTTAAGTTCACCTGCTGCAGAAGTACTATATGCAGGAATAACTATATCATGAGAGAAATCAAAATCAGTTCCTTCCTCTGCTGTACCACCCGTTTGCGATCTATCTATATGAATATCTGCTGCTTGTGGTTTATCTAAAGTAACTACAAAGTTAAATGTCGTATCTTGCTCTACGATAGAAGCAGGCGGATTGAAACTAAGCGTAGCTTTGGCATCACTGGCTTTAATGATACTATATCCGGTATAGTCCTCCTTTTTTTATCACAAGATGTAAATGCCAAAAACAAAAAAGTATAAATAAGGCAAATAGATTATTATATTTCATGGTATGATTATTTTTAAATTAGTAAAATAATTAATCAACGATCTTTTTCAATACCTCATAAAATTCACGCGGGCCTGAACCATCAATATAGTAACCATAGGAAAGATAAAGAATATCTTCTCCATTCACATCATCTAACATTACATAATTAGATGCATCACCGCAAGGGGCATTTGCCATATCATTGGGATTGCTTTCGCAAGTAATCAAATAATCACCTCTGCCTGTTACTGTAAATCCTTCGAATTCAGCAGGATAGCTTGTTTTATTTTCGCTATTAACTACGAAATAGAATTTAGCTTCATCTCCGAAATCTGCGAATTCAAAAGGACCAAAGCCTTCATGCAAATAAGTGGTACTATTTACGGATTTAATGATACGGGTAGATCCATTCCAACCTCCATTATCGACACCTAAACGCCAATAGGTACTTGCTATTACTTCATAAGTACCCGCCAAGCGCGTAGAAACAGCCACGCTGGTACTGGCAGTAGTAGAAGAGTTGGTATGAGACTTACCGGTGCTGGTATGAGATACATAAGTAAGCACCCAGGTATCACCAATATTCAATTGGGTATCATCCGCGGGGATTTCGCTGCCATTAGCAAAAGTTAAACCCTGACGCAGCTCATTATAATCAAAGGTATAAGATAAGATATGGGTTTCTTGATTACTGACCGTCAAAGTTTTCCATAAAACATTAGCAGTTGTACCCGCTGCGCCTTTGAACTGTTTATAAACATCTATAGAAGATGTTTTTACTTCTCCTTGATATACTTTTAAACGAGATTCATAAGTACCTGTACTTCCCACTACATAGTTCATAGAAGAATTAACAGGATCTACTAATCCGCCTTCTACCGCATTTGCTGTCACTAAATCATCTTGTTCTTTATCACAACTTGTAATAAAAATCAAAGAAAACAGCAAGAAAAATATTAAAAATTTATTCTGTTTCATGCTTATAAAAATTGAACGTTAGAAAATTGCGGATTAATTCATCCACCATACTTTAGTTGTTAATAAATTAGGACCTTGGTTTGCAACAGCAGCATCATAATTAGCAGCATTAACAGACTGCTCAATACCCGGATATGTATAACGGGAAGGAATTTCGTTGAGAACCGCTTCAATAGCTGCTTGTAATACCGGATATTGGGTTCTTCTCCATTCAGTCCAAGTTTCAATACCTTGGCAGTATAAGCCTAACCAATTTTGTTCTGCTATTTGTTTTAAACCGTTACCAGCACTATAAGCAACAACAGCCTGACTTAAATAAGCATCTGCATCTCCGCTGGTTAATCCATTGGCTTCAAAAGATGCTCTTATCCCTCCATTGTAGTAATCAGCTGCACTACCGCTAATTAATCCTCTTTGTGCAGCCTCAGCCATCAAAAACTGTAATTCTGAATAAGAAAGGAAATAAGCAGGAGCTTGGGCACGCAAGTAATAATCACCGACAGCAGACACATTCGTATAGTTATAGTCATCATTAGGCACATTTTCAATACCTGCTGGTTTGCCGCGATATTGTCCGGCTTCGTTAGGAGCTACATATATAGGCAAGCGTGGGTCATTTAAAGAAGTAAGCATATTTACCAATACCTCATTCACTTTAAACTCATTTCGTGTGCCAAATACAATAGTTTCAAAAATAGGATTGGCGTTGGGGTCAGCAGACAAATATGCCAACTTAGCTTCATCGCTATTAGAAGCAAACATTTCTCTGGTATTCACCAGCTCTTGTAATTGAGTGGCTACATCTTTTTTCCTGAAATACGCATTAAGCAACGGAATTTTAAAGAGTTAGCGAATTTTTTCCATTTCATATAATCTCCGCCATATACCAAATCAGAAGTAGCCGTGATAGTAGCTCCATCAGCTGTCAATAAAGTATTGGCTTCATCTAACATTTGCAAAACACCGGTATATACATCTTCTTGTTTATCGTATTTAGGAGAAAAAATACCTTCATCTGCTTTCATTGCTTCAGAAAACGGTATATCACCAAATACATCTGTTAATAAAGCGTATCCGTAAGCTTGCAATACTAAAGCAACACCTTGCATATTTTTATTTCCTTCTTCAGTAGCAATTTTTTGCATGCTGCGAGCATCGGATATTACAGATTCATAAATATTCTTCCATACCAAATCAGTAATAACGGTGCCGCGAGGAACATAACGTTCTTCATCATTATATTGTACTTTTGACCAATGTTGTCCCCAACAAGATCCCATATCTCCACCTACAAAAGTGCTATACATAGAGTTGCCCAGTACACGAACGATATCGGCGGTTAATAAACCTGAAGGAACAGAACTAGGCTCATTTGGGTTGTCGTTAATTTCTTCAAAATCTTTATCACAACCAATAGCAAAGAATATAGATAATAATATAAAAAGACTTAACTTTCTCATATAGTTTATTATTTAATAGATTAGAAGTTAAAGTTAACATTGAAGCCTATACTTCTGGCAGAAGGTAATTGGCCAAATTCTTGTCCTTGCTCTGAAAGATCACTGCTAAAACTGGTTTCAGGATCAATATGAGGCGCATTTCTGTATAAGATAGCTAAATTACGTCCTACTAAAGACAAGCTTGCTCCTTGGAAAATTCTCTTTTTAAACCAACTGTTCGGCAATGTATAAGACAATGTAATTTGGCGCAATTTTACAAAAGAAGCATCAAATACTGAACTTTCCGCAATAGCATTTGAATAAGCAGCTTTATTGTATGTTTCTGCGGATACAACTACATCATTTGCTACATAATTAGGTTCGGAGGCAGTTCCGATGTTTTCACACCTTCACCTACGATACCACTCACGACCCAAGAGTGTTTCTTCCAACACACCGGAATAGCGACCCCAAGTTGTAGTCATAGAATAGATATCGCCACCCATTTTGGCATCAATTAAAGTGTACAATTGCCATTTTTTATAACCTAAATCAAATCCGATACCACCTGTCCAGTCCGGTTGTATATTACCCAATACTTTATATTCCGAATCGTATTGAGGAATACCGTTCTCATGAATAATGTTACCATTTGGATCTCTTTTAAAAGCTGGACCTACCAATACGCCATGGCATACCTTCGCGTGCTTCTAAATTAACGTTCCATTGTCCGCCCAAAATCAAGGATTCCAATCTGATAAAGAAACTACTTTATTTTTATTTCTGGCATAATTTACAGTAATATCAAAGTTCAAATCTTTAGTTTTGATTACATTGACACCTAATTGTAATTCTATACCTTTATTGTTTGTTTCCCCTACATTTTGGTATGCTTTAATATAACCAGAAGCAGCCGAAACCTCTACCGGAACGATTAGGTCCTGATTACCTTGATCATAATAAGTAAAATCTACTTTTAAGCGATTTCTAAAAAAGCGCATATCTGTACCAAACTCTGTAGAGACAGTAGTTTCAGAAAACAAATTCGGGTTATTTAAATCAGAAGGGTTATAAGGCAATAATGTAGATCCCCAAGGGTCTTCTCTGAAAGAGTAGGTTTGAATCAATTTATAAGGCTCCAAAATACCCTTAGAACCCGCTTTTGCCCAACTTGCGCGTACTTTCCAAAAACTAAGTACATCTGATTTTATATTAAACAAATCAGTCAGAATACCACTCAAAGATACGGAAGGATAGAAAAATGAATTATTCTCTATAGGCAATACGGATGCCCAGTCATTTCTACCGGTTATATCTAAGAAAATAAGATCGCGGAAACCAAATTGAGCCGATCCAAAAATACTATTAATGGCTTCATCTGTTCTTTTGTTGGTTAAAACGGCAGTAGTTCCTGATTTTACATTTGATAAGTTATAAATACCGGGTAATTCCAACTGGTAACTTCACCTACTATACGGCTTAGTTTTTGACGCATCATATTACCTCCAATATTTAATGTCAAATTAAAATCAGGTGTAACACGACGATCATAAGTAAGCATGATATTACTGTTATTTTCAGTATATCTTCTGTGAATTTCACGATAGTAGCCTTCTTTAAATTCATTACTGCCTTTTGCTTTTTGTTCTGTCATAATAAATTCCAAAAATCGGTTCCTGTTTTTGCAGTAATGCTCAAATAATCATTGATGATATATCTTAAATTAATATTTCCTATTAAATGGTCTTTATCCAATTTATTTAGGTTATTATGCAATGCCCAATAAGGATTATTTTGGAATACGGTATTCCAGTTGATAGGAGTACCTGCGGCGGCAGTTCCTGCGGCAGCTAATGGCAAGTTTTCATAGTCTTTTAATAAAGAGAAATCCACATTACGTCCTGACCATATCATTTGTTGAACAGGGTTTTCATTGGAATAACCGCCAGTTGGTAAATTACCGCTTAACGCCTTAATATAATTAGCAGAGAAGCCTATTTTTAAACGACTCGTAACATTCGCATCAGCACCTACCGTAAAATTATATTTTTTATAATCGGTATTAGGAACCATACCTTTTTGATCACTAAGACCTAAAGACAAACGATATCCTACATACTCATTAGCTCCTGATACACTGAGGTTATTGCTGGTAGTAACACCAGTTTCATAAAAGTCTTTAATATTATCCGGTACTGATACCCAAGGAAGTGGCTTGCCATCTACGGTATAAGAGTTCCATTGAGTAAAAGATAAACCGGCATCTAATGGTGGTCCCCAGCTTTCATCTACACCGCCGTCATCATTTTGTCCGTCAATCCATTCAAAAAAAGTAGGGTCAGGACCCTGACCATAAGAGTTTTGGAAATCAGGCAACACCAAAGGACGCTCAAAAGTAGTAGAGAGTTAAATGTAATACCTAAACCTTTTTGACTGGCTTTACCTTTTTGGTAGTAATTTCAATTACACCATTTGCACCGCGCATACCATATAAGGCTGTTGCAGCGGGTCCTTTTAACACGGTCATGTTTTCAATATCATCAGGATTAATATCAGCTACACCATTGGGTGTATCAAATCCACCGCCGTCGTCACTCGTTCCATAATTTGTATTATCAATAGGAATACCATCAACAACAAATAAAGGATTACTGTCGCCGGTAATAGATGCTGCAACGCTACTACTATACGAGACGAAGAGCCAACAGCACCCGAACTGTTGTTAATTTGTACACCGGCTATTTTACCGCTTAAGGTATTGATTAGATTTGATTCTCTAGCTTTTATCAAATCATCGCCTTTTACTGCCTGTATAGACGATCCAATCGTTTTATCTCTTTTAGAAATACCCAAAGCCGTTACTATTACCTCATCTAAACCGACTGCATCTTCGACGAGTGTAACATTAATACTGTTGTTACCTCCAATTTCTTGCTCAGAAGTGGTATAGCCTAAAAAGCTAAATACCAAAGTTTTTGCATTTTCCGGAACTTTGATGGTATAGTTACCGTCTATGTCGGTAGCCGTGCCCAAAGTAGTTCCTTTTACTACAACATTCACGCCCGGGACCACCATGTTGGTATCATCAACAACAGTACCCGTGATAGTGCGTTGTGCCACTACCTGCACTACAAAAGCACAGCAAGCAGCACCATTAAGTACAATCTTCTCATAAATTTTACTGTTTTTTGAGTTAAGTGTTAGTCTAAAGTTGTGCCAAAGTTAATGTTTTTTTTGAAATTTTGTTTTTTTTAACATTTTTTTTACATCACCAACATTGTTTAACACAGCAAAAAAATGAAAGAATATAATAAAAATATATTTAAAATAAAGAACCTTGTACAGCACTGTCATCTTGCCAAAAATCTAAAAAAGATACAGATATACTGCCATTTTCTTGCAGTTGTTCTATAAAATATTGTGCGCTGTAAGGATTTATTTTTTCTTCGGGCTGGTGGATAAAGAAATAGAGGGTTTGCAATCCGGCGGCTTGCCACTCCACCACGCGCTGCGCCCACGCCCCCAATCGCGCCGACTCGCCGGCTGCACCCCCATTGCCTACAAAGCGCACCATAGCCGTAGATGTGGTGAGTCTGCCGTGGGCTGCCGCCCGCACTCCCGCCGTATCAGTAGTGAGCCACGCTATGCCCGCATTGCGCAGCAGATGCACAGTTTTTTCCTGTTGCTCCTCTGCAAACCACGCCGGATGCCGCAATTCCAACGCCACCGGCAAAGTGGGCGGTATGGCGGATAAATATTGCTCCAGCACCCCCGCCTGATTAGGTGCAAATGTGGGCGGCATCTGCAAAAATGTAGTTCCCAAATGCTCACCGAAAGCCGCCGCCACCTCAAAAAACAAAGCACTCGCCGCCGCACAATTGAGCAACTGCGCCTCGTGGCTGATCGACTGCGGAAATTTGGGGCAAAACGAAAATCTCGGGGTACACTGTGCAACCATTTTTCTATCTGACTCCAGGCGGGCAGCGCGTAGTGCGTGGCGTTGAGTTCTACGGTATTGAAATATCGGCTGTAATGCTCCGAGTAGCGGGCGGCGGGAGTTTTGGGCGGAAACAAAATGCCCTCCACGCTTTGTTGCTCCACACCCCGGACAACCTATATAAATATGTAGCTTCGTTGGGGCAGAAGACTGCGGACGAACGGCTTGCAAAAAAGCAGCATCGGCGGCACGCAAAGGCGGCACACTGAAATCCACCTGCGGCAACTGTTCCAAAGGCAATTTTCCGAAGTCCATAAATGAATTGAATGTTTCTTTTAGATTGGGGCGTGATTCGGTTGGTAAGAGTTTTCAGGTTTTGTAAAGAGAGTAGCTTCACTAATTTTAATTCAGAGCGCAAAGCTCTACAAATTTGCACACAATACAATAGAATCTATCAAAGTATCGCTGCCTGCCTGACACACACACAACCAAAATCAGCGGTTCGTTGTCGTTATCGTTTCATCATTTTAAATTCTAAAATATCAGCAGGTTGGCAATCAATGCTTTACAAATGGATTCCAAAGTGCTAAAACGAATTGCTTTTGCCTTTCCTGTTTTTAAGATAGAAAGGTTGGATAATGTCAAATCAACTCTTTCAGAAAGTTCATTCAGAGAGATTTTACGCTTTGCCATCATCACATCTAAATTCACAATGATTGGCATAGTTTATACTGTTAAATCGTTTTCGTTTTGAATTTCAAGTCCTTTCTTCAATTTATTTTTTGATAAACCTTCGGTAAGTGTTCCTCCAGACCTGAGCACTCCAACTTTGTCAAAGTTAAAAGACTGCTGCATTTGGCGTGCGTACCCCATAAAACACCCCTCCTCCAAGTTTTTTTTACTGTATAGCTTGCAGCAAAGCGGCATCTATCTGCTGCCCCATCGCCTGCGCTTTATCGGCATCGGCTTTGGCTTGCGCTTTGTTGCCGAGCATCAAATGAGCTTTGGCTCTTTCGGCATAATTGCCCCAAATTGCGGCGGTCTGAGGCTGCCGCCCGATCTAAATCCGCCAACGCCAATGCCCGGACGGCTCAAAGATTATAACACAAAGCTCTTTGGTAATAAATTTCAGCCTCTTGCGGCAGCAGGCGTATGCGACTGCTATGGTCTTTGATGGCGGCTTCGTAGTTTTGCATCAGATAGTGCAGCAAGCCGCGGTTCATATAGCCTTTTTCCTGTGTGGAGTCGAGTTCCAAACCTTTGTTCAAATCTTGCAGGGCAGCGGGAAAATTATTTTTCGCCCCATAAATAGCCCCACGACTTACATACAGAGGCGCGTATTCCGGCGACAACTCAATGCCTTTGTTGAAGTCGGTAAAGGCTTTTTCTATATCATTCAGCGAAAAATAAGCCACACCTCTGTCGTTATACACTTTACCGTCTTGTTTTATATCCAAACTTTTATTGAAGTCGACGATAGCTTTGTCGTGACCTTTTTGTCTAAACGGTAGCTGCCGCGACTGTTGTAGGGTGTGGTTAATTTGTCGGGATTGACGGCAATGGCGTGTGTCCAAAGGGTTTCGCTGTTTTTCCACACCTTCATATATTGCGCCGTGCGATAGCCCAGCAGCAGCACATATACTGCAGCAGCAGCCATATATAAGCCCTGCTGCGAAGGGTGGGCACTGATGCCGCGCTCTAAGAGCACCGCAAAAATGAAGAAAATGCCGATATAGGGCGATATAGGTGAAGCGGTCCGTAAAACCCTGCCCCGCACTCAATATCTGCAACATAAACATCACATTGACGAACAACAAACCGAATAGAAAAGGTCTTTTGTCGGATTTCCACAGCCAATAGCAGAGCGCAAAAAATGCCATCATTCCGAAGATACCCAAATAAAAATACGCCGGAATAGGATTTTTATAGCCATACAAAGGGCTCATTTCGTAGGATAAACTGCTTTATCAGATACACACACAGCGTATAAGCTCCCAACACCACGCGCTGCGAAAGGAATAAATTTCGCCGTTTTGCAATACATTGTATTGTTTTAAAATAAATCCACCGCAATTGCCAGCGATACGGCGAAAAAGGATTTTTCAGCGCAAACGGGGGGCTTTTTTGCGCCGGAGCAAATAATCAATGGCGAGCATAGAAAGCGGCAGACTCACCGCTTGTATTTTTGACAAGCCCGCCAAAACCGCCAACAGCAACAGCAGTACATACAAGCCCCATTGCTGCGAGCCTCGCCAAAAACGAGCATAGAGCCACAAACACAATAAATAAAAGAAACCGAACAACACATCTTTGCGCTCCGTGACCCACGCCACCGACTCCACGCGCATCGGTGAATGCAAAAACCAAGCCGAAAACGCCGCCGGGCGGTAAGCCCAAGGCGCAAAACAACAAAAACACCAGCACCGTATTAGCGGTGTGCAATATCCAGTTTTGACGATGAAAATCTTCGCCGCCTTTTTCTATTTTATAGCCCAAAATATGCACATCTACCGCAAATGAAAAAATAGTGAGCGGGTTGTGCAGTTGCCATTGACGTGGCGCGTAAACATCGCTTGCAGATGCTCTTTATCCCATTTATCAAAAACTGGTTTTCTGAACGGTTACATCATCGTCCCAATTCACAAAATCATAACCCAAAATAGGTTTGAACAGCAATAAAGTAATTACTGCCAAAGCAAGTGTCCACGCCCAGATATAAGAGCCTATGGCGGCGGCAGAAGAAGAAGCGGAAGAATGTTGCATACAGAAAAAACAATGAAATACAAGGTAAAAAACAAAACCTTAACAGCGCAAAATATAGGAATATCGTGTATGTTGAAAGCAAATAAAATGAAAAGAGAACAGAAATATAAAAAATACAGCTGCCTCGCTCAAATTTCGGGCAGCGAGGCAGCTGTGTATATTGTTTTTTAAAAAAAGAAAATCAGTTGATGCTAAAATCCCTGCACTCCATTGACGGTGGTGTATTTCAGGGTGAGTTTTGTCAGGATTAATGCGTTTCCACGCCGACTGCACCATCAGCGTAGCCTCACGTGAAAACCACACAAATCGGTTTCAACTTGCCCTCGTAGGTATTGATGTCGCCGATGGCGTAAATACCATCTACGTTGGTGCTGTAATCAACGGTATTCACTTCTATGGCGTTTTTGTTAATGTTTAAACCCCAGTCGGCGATGGGACCCAACTGCGGCGACAAACCAAACAAAGGCACAAAGTGGTCGGTATCGTACCAGCTTTCGCCCTGTTCATCTTGCTTGATAAACACTTGTTTGAGTACGCCGTTGCCTTGCAAATTGACCACTTCGGCGTTGGTGAGAAGTTTTATCTTTCCGTTTTGTGCCAGATGCATCACCTTTTCCACACTGTCGGGTGCGCCTCTAAATTCGGTGCGGCGATGCACAATAGTTACCTCTGAAGCCACGTCTGCCAAAAAAACCGTCCAGTCCAATGCCGAGTCGCCGCCGCCCGCAATCACCACGCGCTTATTGCGATACAATTCGGGGTCTTTGATGATATATTCTACGCCTTTGTCTTCAAAATCGCCAGTTGGCAATGGGTGGTTTGCGAGGTTCGAAGCAGCCCAAGCCGCCCGCAATAGCGATAACCGGAGCAGCGTGGCGTGTTCCGCGATGTGTGGTAACACAAAAGCGTCCGTCTTCCAATTTTTCTATGCGCTCGGCACGTTCGCCCAAAGTAAATCCGGGCTGAAAAGGCGCAATTTGCTGGAGGAGATTTTTTACCAAATCGCCCGCCAGAATTTCAGGAAAACCAGGTATGTCGTAAATGGGTTTTTTGGGATAAATTTCGGTACATTGTCCCCCCGCCGCCGGCAGCGCATCAATGAGGTGACAACGTAATTTTACCAAACCCGCCTCAAATACCGTAAACAAACCGCAGGGACCCGCGCCAATGATGATAATATCCGTTTCTATCATTTTTTTATATAAAAAAGAATGTGGTTGCAAAATGCTATAGCTCTTATACAGAACAATAAAAGACCTCCAACGTTGCACCGGCAGCAGTTGAAAGTCTTTTTTTTTTTATAAAATAATTTTTGATGGCAAAAACAAATGACATCGGTATATCTTTTCGTTATAAACAAAAAGCGGCGCAAAGTTAGCCTTTATTCATCAGATATTCAATTTTATACGGCGAAGTTGTGCAAACTTTCTTTATAGAATCAATATACAAGCATCGTTATTTCCATAAAAAATAATTATGAATGATTTTTTGGATTGCCTATGTTTGCATTGTCGTGAATTATCTATGCAATGGTGCTAAAGAAGTATTAATTAAAAATCTTAAACAATGAAAGCAAAATACATCAACCCTTTTACTGATTTCGGGTTTAAAAAATATTCGGCGAACAAGCCAGCAAGGCTTTGCTCATTGACTTTTAAATGCCCTTTTTGCCCCAAAAACGACAAAGCTGTCGATTTGACTTTCAAAAATACCGGACAATTAGGACAAACCGAAATTGACAGAAAAGCTGTTTATGACATTTACTGCGAAAACGAAAACGGCGAAAAATTCATCGTCGAACTCCAAAAGCCAAACAAAATTTCTTTAAAGAAAGAACCATTTATTATTCCACTTTCCCTATCAGAGAGCAAGCCGAAAAAGGTGAGTGGAATTACAACTTAAAAGCGGTTTATTGTAGTGGTATTTTAGATTTTACCTTTGATGACTATGAAAACGAACCCGAAAAAAGCGAGGTGGTACATACCATCAAACTGAAAAATCAAAACGGAAAAGTTTTTTACGATACGCACTCACTTATATCTACCTCGAAATGCCGAATTTCAAAAGTAAGGAAGAAAACCTAAGCACCCGTTTGGATAAATGGTTGTATTTTATTAAAAATTTAGAGGATTTTCAGGATATTCCGATTTTCAAAAGATGATGTAATTGAAAAGGCTTTTGAAAAAGCTGAGTTGGCGAAATTCAGCCAAACAGAGTTGGACAGCTACGAAAACAGTTTGAAAAGTTATCGCGATTTAAAAAATGTCATTGACACCGCTTTTGATGAGGGAAAGATCGAAGGGAAGATCGAAGGAAAAATTGAAGGAAAGATCGAAGGAAAGGTCGAATTGAGAAATGGAGGAAATGAAGTTGCTAAAAAGCTAAATCAATGGGGCTTTCGACAGACGACATTATCAAACTGACGGGTTGACAAAAATGAAGTCGAAAAGCTATAAAACGGCCTATATCACAAACAACGAAAGTTCAAAACCTAATTTTAGCTAAAGAATAAACAAACAATGAAAGGCAAAATACATCAATCCTCACCGATTTCGGATTTAAAAATATCTTTCTGAACAAGCCGTCTAGCTTTCGTCCATTGACTTTTAAATGCCCCTTTGTCCAAAACGACAAAGTGGTTGATTTGACTTTCAAAATACCGAACAATTAGGACAAACTGAAATTGACAGAAAGCTGCTTTAGACATTTATTGCGAAAAATGAAAACGGCGAAAAATCATCGTCGAACTCCAAAAAGCCAAACAAAATTTCTTTAAAGAAAGAACCTATTATTATTCCACTTTCCTTATCAGAGAGCAGCTTGAAAGAGGGTGAGTGGAATTCACAACTTTAAAGTCGGTTTATTGTATTGGTATTTTAGATTTTACCCTTGATGACTATGAAAACGAACCCGAAAAAGGGAGGTAACAGCATACCATCAAACTGAAAAATCAAACGGAAAGTTTTTACGATAAGCTCACTTATCTGTCCCTGAAAATGCCGAATTTCAAAGGCAAGAAAAACCTACACCGCTTAGATAAATGGTTGTGCTTATTAAAAATTTCGAGGATTTCAGGATATTCCGCTATATTTCAAAGATGATGTAATCTGAAAAGGTTTTTGTGGGCTGAGTTGGCGAAACGTCAGCCAAATAGAGTTGACAAGCACGAAAACAGTTTGAAAAGTTATCGCGATTTAAAAATGTCATTGACTTTCCTGATGAGGGAAAGATCGAAGGAAAGATGGAAGGAAAGGTTGAAGAAAAAATTGAAGTTGCTAAAAAAGCTAAATCAATGGGGCTTTTTCAACAGACGACATTATCAAATTGACGGGTTTGACAAAAAGAAGTGGTCGAAAAGCTATAAAGACGGCATCGCACAACAAAACAACGAAAGTGCAAAAATGTTAATTTTATACCTGTCTAATAGAATAAATAAAATATGAAAGCAAAATACATTAACCCTTTTACTGATTTCGGATTTAAAAATATTCGGCGAACAAGCCGAAAGGCTTTGCTCATTGACTTTTAAATGCCCTTGCTAAAACGACAAAGCTGTTGATTTGACTTTCAAAATACCGAGCAATTAGGGCAAACCGGAAATTGACAGAAAAGCCGTTTATGACATTTACTGCGAAAATGAAAACGGCGAAAAATTCATCGTAGAACTCCAAAAAAGCCAAACAAAATTTCTTTAAAGAAAGAACCATTTATTATTCCACTTTCCCTATCAGAGAGCAAGCCGAAAAAGGTGAGTGGAATTACAACTTAAAAGCGGTTTATTGTATTGGTATTTTAGATTTTACCTTTGATGACTATGAAAACGAACCCGAAAAAAGCGAGGTGGTACATACCATCAAACTGAAAAATCAAAACGGAAAAGTTTTTTACGATAAGCTCACTTATATCTACCTCGAAATGCCGAATTTCAAAAGCAAGGAAGAAAACCTAAGCACCCGTTTAGATAAATGGTTGTATTTTATTAAAAATTTAGAGGATTTTCAGGATATTCCGCAGCTATTTTCAAAAGTTTGAAAAGCTATCGCGATTTAAAAAATGTCATTGACACCGCTTTTGATGAGGGGAAAATGGAGGGAAAAATTGAAGGAAAAATGGAGGGAAAAATTGAGGGAAAAATTGAAGTTGCTAAAAAAGCTAAATCAATGGGGCTTTCGACAGACGACATTATCAAACTGACGGGTTTGACAAAAAATGAAGTCGAAAAGCTATAAAAACGGCATCGCGCAACAAACAACGAAAGTTCAAAAAATGTTAATTTTGTAGCTGTCAAATAGAATAAATGAAACAATGAAAGCAAAATACATCAACTTTTACCGATTTCGGATTTAAAAAATATTCGGCGAACAAGCCAGCAAGGCTTTGCTCATTGACTTTAAATGCCCTTTTTGCCCCAAAACGACAAAGTGGTTGATTTGACTTTCAAAAATACCGAACAATTAGGACAAACCGGGAAATTGACAGAAAAGCTGTTTATGACATTTATTGCGAAAATGAAAACGGCGAAAAATTCATCGTCGAACTCCAAAAAGCCAAACAAAATTTCTTTAAAGAAAGAACCATTTATTATTCCACTTTCCCTATCAGAGAGCAAGCCGAAAGAGGTGAGTGGAATTACAACTTAAAAGCGGTTTATTGTATTGGTATTTTAGATTTTACCTTTGATGACTATGAAAACGAACCCGAAAAAAGACGAGGTGGTGGATACATACCATCAAACTGAAAATCAAAACGGAAAAGTTTTACGATAAGCTCACTATATCTACCTCGAAATGCCGGAATTTCAAAAGTAAGGAAGAAAATCTAAGCACCCGTTTGGATAAATGGTTGCATTTTTATTAAAAATTTAGAGGATTTTCAGGATATTCCGCTATTTTCAAAGATGATGTAATTGAAAAGGCTTTTGAAAAAGCTGAGTTGGCGAAATTCAGCCAAACAGAGTTGGACAGCTATGAAAACAGTTTGAAAAGCTATCGCGATTTAAAAAATGTCATTGACACCGCTTTTGATGAGGGAAAGGTTGAAGGAAACGGTGAAGAAAAAATTGAAGTTGCTAAATAAGCTAAAGCGATGGCGCTTTCAACAGACGATATTATCAAACGGACGGGGTTGACAAAAAAGGAAGTCGAAAAGCGAGAACAACGAAAGTGCAAAAATGTTAATTTTATACCTGTCTAATAGAATAAATAAAATATGAAAGCAAATACATCAACCCTTTTACTGATTTCGGATTTAAAAAAATATTCGGCGAACAAGCCAGGCTTGCTCATTGACTTTTAAATGCCCTTTTGCTAAAACGACAAAGCTGTTGATTTGACTTTCAAAAATACCGAACAATTAGGACAAACCGAAATTGACAGAAAAGCCGTTTATGACATTTACTGCGAAAATGAAAACGGCGAAAAATTCATCGTAGAACTCCAAAAAGCCAAACAAAATTTCTTTAAAGAAAGAACCATTTATTATTCCACTGTCCCTATCAGAGAGCAAGCCGAAAAAAGGTGAGTGGAATTACAACTAAAAGCGGTTTATTGTATTGGTATTTTAGATTTTACATTTGATGACTATGAAAACGAACCCGAAAAAGCGAGGTGGTACATACCATCAAACTGAAAAATCAAAACGGAAAGTTTTACGATAAGCTCACTTATATCTACCTCGAAATGCCGAATTTCAAAAGCAAGGAAGAAAACCTAAGCACCCGTTTAGATAAATGGTTGTATTTTATTAAAAATTTAGAGGATTTTCAGGATATTCCGGGCTATTTTCAAAGATGATGTAATTGAAAAGGCTTTTGAAAAGGCTGAGTTGGCGAAATTCAGCCAAATAGAGTTGGACAGCTACGAAAACAGTTTGAAAAGTTATCGCGATTTAAAAATGTCATTGACACCGCTTTTGATGAGGGAAAGATCGAAGGAAAGATGGAAGGAAAGGTTGAAGAAAAATTGAAGTTGCTAAAAAGCTAAATCAATGGGGCTTTCAACAGACGACATTATCAAACTGACGGGTTTGACAAAAATGAAGTCGAAAAGCTATAAAGACGGCATCGCACAACAAACAACGAAAGTGCAAAAAATGTTAATTTTATACCTGTCTAATAGAATAAATAAAATATGAAAGCAAAATACATCAACCCTTTTACTGATTTCGGATTTAAAAAAATATTCGGCGAACAAGCCAGCAAGGCTTTGCTCATTGACTTTTTAAATGCCCTTTTGCCCCAAAACGACAAAGCTGTTGATTTGACTTTCAAAAATACCGAGCAATTAGGGCAAACCGAAATTGACAGAAAAGCTGTTTATGACATTTACTGCGAAAATGAAAACGGCGAAAAATTCATCGTCGAACTCCAAAAAGCCAAACAAAATTTCTTTAAAGAAAGAACCATTTATTATTCCACTTTCCCTATCAGAGAGCAAGCCGAAAAAGGTGAGTGGAATTACAACTTAAAAGCGGTTTATTGTATTGGTATTTTAGATTTTACCTTTGATGACTATGAAAACGAACCCGAAAAAGCGAGGTGGTACATACCATCAAACTGAAAAATCAAAAAACGGAAAAGTTTTTATGATAAGCTCACTTATATCTACCTCGAAATGCCGAATTTCAAAAGCAAGGAAGAAAATCTAAGCACCAGTTTGGATAAATGGTTGTATTTTATTAAAAATTTAGAGGATTTTCAGGATATTCCGCTATTTTCAAAGATGATGTAATTGAAAAGGCTTTTGAAAAGCTGAGTTGGCGAAATTCAGCCAAACAGAGTTGGACAGCTATGAAAACAGTTTGAAAAGCTATCGCGATTTAAAAAATGTTATTGACACCGCTTTTGATGAGGGAAAGGTTGAAGGAAAAATTGAGGGAAAGATTGAGGGAAAGGTTGAAGGAAAGATTGAAGGAAAAATTGAAGTTGCTAAAAAAGCTAAATCAATGGGGCTTTCGACAGACGATATTATCAAACTGACGGGTTTGACAAAAAATGAAGTCGAAAAGCTATAAAACGGCATCGCACCCGAAAAGTTATCGCAAAACCCTTAGTAGCTTATTTTAGAAAAAAACACACTATGAACAAACGAGAATTTATAAAAAGAATATTTTGGGGATTAACAGGAACAAGTCTTTTCGGTGGTTTGTATGCTTGGCAAATTGAGCCGCTATGGTTGGAGTTTGTGAAAGTAAAAATGCCGATTAAGAACTTGCCCAAAGATTTAGTCGGTAAAACTCTTATGCAAATAAGCGATATTCATATCGGAAGGAGATTTGACTATCATTTTATCATTGATTCTTTTACGAAAGCAAAAAAATTGAACCCCGATTTTGTTGTATATACAGGAGACTATATAAGCACCCATAAAGACGAAGTTCAATATGCGAGTTTAGAAGAAGTATTGAGCAATGCAGTTAAAGGAAAAATTGGAACTATCGGCATTTTGGGTAATCACGACTACGGACGAAATTGGTCACAAAATGCAGTGGCAGACAAAATTTCGGAAATGCTCCTTCGTAACGGCATTTCAGTATTAAGAAACGAAAGCACAGCATTAAAGGGATTAAATTTTATCGGCTTAGACGACTTCTGGGGACTCAACTTCAATCCCGAAAAAGCGATGAATAATTTTGACCCCTCCCAAGCAAACATTGTATTGTGTCATAATCCTGACGTTTGCGACTTAGATGTTTGGGGCAACTACAATAGCTGGATATTGTCAGGGCATACACACGGCGGACAAGTGAAGCCGCCCTTTCTGCCACCGCCGATGCTTCCCGTAAAAAAACAAAAAGTATTCCGCAGGGCAATTTGAGTTAAGCAACGACAGAAAATTGTATATCAACAGAGCATTGGGGCATTTGTGGCAAGTGAGATTCAACGTAAGACCTGAAATAACCATATTTGAGCTGCAAAACGGATAAAAAGCGTGGCTACTGAAAAGGTTCTTTGCACCAAAAAAATTAATACATAAAAATGTACAACAAACTATTTAGCCAACTTTTGACAAAATAAAATCTGCCAGCAACTTTTCATTTTCAGCGAACCTACCCACCAAAAATCAACACGTTCTTTCTGACGACTCATTTTCATAATAACCAAAAAAAATGATATTATATAAAAATCATTGAATAAGTGCCTTACAAAGCAACTAAAAGTGGAAAAATCAATCTATAATTGAAATAGCCATATTACTAACACTGTGCAGACCAACAAAAATATACCATATTATTTGACGGCAGCAGGGCTTTTTATTTTGCTGAAATTTACTTTACGCTTGCTGATAATGACAACCTGATTTTTCTGCTCAAACCAACTGACACACTTGTCGGGTTACTGACCGGCTCGCATTCTGTTTATCTTGCAGACAAGGGATTTTATCACGACCAACTCAATATCCTTATTGACAAATCCTGTTCGGGGTTTAATTACTGGGTTTTATGCTTTCTTGTTTTTACCTATCCGGTAGTAAAATACCTTGATAAACCCTTGCAAAAAACGCTAAGTATTCCGGGTGTTTTTGTTGGTGCTTATTTGCTGACAATTTTTGTAAACACTTCACGGATAACTGCTTCTGTGGTTGTTCAAACTCAGGCGGAAAAATTTTTACCTGTAAAACTACACTCAATTATTCACGAAGCAGTGGGCATCATTATCAACTTTTCATTTCTTATTTTGGCTTATTATCTGACAGAAAACCTTTTAAAACACAAACAACACCATGCGAAACTTACTTAATCCGAAATGGCTTTTCATCATCAACACGCTACCTATTGTAGTGCTGTTTATTCTTTTCTTTGGGCAGTTCAATATTATCAAAACATTATTAGACGAAAATACTATCCAACTTTGGAAATATTTTGGATTGGCATTGGGAATTTTGGGCTTGTTGAATTTTGCTTATGCCGTTTATCTTACATTCAAAAAGCAGAATATTTCTGCTTGGTATTGCTTTGTCGCCCTGTTTTGTTATATTTCATTTATTTATTTATTTAATATTTTTTTCTCAGAAATAATTCCGTTTAGTGTTCCGCGATGGATGATTTCGGGGAATATTTTCATTTACGTTGGCACATTTTAATGCCGACACTTGCCTATTCATTATTTGTTTTGGTTGTGTACTTTACACCTGAAACGAAAGATCACAGAGCCTGGGTAAATTTTTTAATTGCAATGAGTGTCCCTGTTGCGGGTTATTTATTCCCTCTAATCATACTTCCATTACGGCGATTGATCAGTGAGGAATTTATTGTTTTTAATATTTATGCTATGCTGCTGCTGCCAATTATTGCCGCCTTGGTTTTTTTTTTCTTAGTTAGAAGCGTTTTTATTCTTGCAACAAAAAAGGCGGCTATTTGGCAGAAATATCAATTAGCTTGGAAAATTCCCATTGCCATTGTACTTCCGTTGATAGGTTTATTGGTAAACAGCGGGCATTTGTTTAGTGGGTTTAGAGGTTTTATTGAAGGGGTTTTTGGGGACTTTAATAATTCTTGGTTTTATGTTCTTGCCATTGTCAATGGTATTTTGGTTTGCTTACCAAATCTTGACAACAAAATTTACCGACTTCTTTTATTCATCGGAAGAAGCATAACTTTTGCTTATACATTCTATTTCTTTTTGGTGTTTCTGCCATTTCTGCCTTTATCAGTTGTTGCCATCATTGCTATTGGCGCAGGTTTTTTAATGCTTGCACCTTTGTTGCTTTTCGTTGTTCATATCAGCGAGCTTTCGGAGGATTTTCAGTATTTGAAAACCTTTTTTTCAACAAAACAAACTTTCGGAATTTTCTTGATGGGATTTTTGGTAATTCCTGCCCTTATCACTGCAACTTACCTGAAAGACAAAAGCGTTTTGAACGAAACCCTTGCTTATTTATACAGTCCCGATTATTCAAAACAATACAACATAAAAAAAACATCGCTTCAAAAAACACTTAATGTCGTAAAAGGTCATAATACCGGCGGTTTTTTTGGCAGTCGGCAACCTTATTTGTCGGCTTATTTTAATTGGTTGGTGTTAGACAACCTCACATTATCCGACACAAAAATCAATTATATTGAAAAAATATTTTTCGGCAACGCTTCTTCTATTAAAATAATACCCGAAAACATTCGGAACGACAACGTAAAAATTACAAATATAAAATCAAACAGCACTTACGACAAATCCCAAAACGCTTGGAAAAGTTGGGTTGATTTAGAGATAAGCAACAAAAATGAAAACGCTTGGACTTCGGAGTATTCCACAACTATTGATTTGCCGGAGGGCTGCTGGATTAGCGATTATTATTTGTATGTCGGAGACAGAAAAGAGTTTGGTATTTTAGCAGAGAAAAAGTCGGCAATGTGGGTATTTTCAAATATCAGAAATGAAAGAAAAGATCCGGGCATTTTGCATTATATCACAGGTAATAAAGTTGCTTTCAGGGTTTTTCCCTTTACAAAAGATGAAGTGCGGAAAACAGGAATTGAGTTTTTGCACAAAGAACCGATTGAACTAACGATTGACAACAACATTGTTGAATTAGGCAATACAGAAGAAACCACCAACGAAAAAACAGAAACCGAAAATATCATTTACGTTTCAACCCAACAAAAACAAACACTCAAAACCGTTCAGCGCAAACCGTATTTTCATTTTTTAGTTGATGTTTCAAAAGACAAAAACAAGTATTTAGCCGATTTTAAAAACCGAATAGCAACTATTTTAGAAAGCAATCAACTGCCGACTAAAAACGTACAAATCAGTTTTGTAAACAGTTATGTAAATACTTTTCCGTTAGGCGATAATTGGGAGCAAAACTTGCAGGCACAAACTTTTGAGGGTGGCTTTTATTTAGAAAGAGCGATAAACACCACATTGTTTAATGCGTACAAAAATAAAAACGAATTTTACCCCGTAATTGTAGTAGTTACAGACAGTATTAAAAATGCTATTATGGACAAAGATTTTTCCGACTTCAAATTTGCGTTTCCAGAGAGCAATTATTTTTTCAATCTTGATAACAACGGAAATTTGATACCTCATTCTTTGGGTGAAAATCCAAAAGCAGAACGTGAAGTAAAATTTGAATGTATGTTTTGCGAAACAGTTTTGGAATACCAACTTGCCGACAATTCAATCGTTTATTTGCCGGATGATAATGAGCCAAGTATCATTTTAAAGAAAGACGTTTTTGAAACAACAGAAGCAGAAATCAAAGAAAAGAATTGGCAATCTGCTTTGACATTGCAAGCAAAATGGACTTCGCAAATTTTGCACCCTGAAACCTCAGAAAAGGAATGGCTTAATTTGGTGAAATATAGTTTTGTTTCAAAAGTAATGACACCCTTAACTTCTTATTTAGTGGTAGAAAATGAAGCACAAAAAGCCATTTTGAAAAAGAAACAAGAACAGGTTTTGTCAGGCAACAAATCATTAGACCTTGACGAAGACACACGACGAATGAGCGAACCGACTTGGTGGATTTTGGCAATTTTATTCGGGTTGATAATTTGGTACAAACAGGGGCGAAAACAAGCGTGGAGGTATAGATAAAATACGGCTGACGAGAAGAAGGGTACGCAATATCAAATAAAAAAACAAAATACTTGATACCGATTACAAAAAAGCCCTTCAAACTTTTTTATAAAAAAGTTTGAAGGGGCTTTGAAAAATAAATGCGCTGCTATATTTGAAAATATAATTACAGTTTTAAACCATAGCGAACATAATGCAGCGGATCCAAACGGCGCAAATTGAGCGTAAAAGTAATGCGCTCCATAAAAGAATAATCGTTGGCATTATACACATCTTGAATACTTTGCGAGTAAATAAGCGGCACATGTATCTGTAAATGCTCTTTGAACAAAGACACACTCACACCCGCTTCATAGATGCTTTTGTTTTCGGTTGTTTCTTCGCCGCTGCTGGTGGTGGTGCTTTGCGGGTACATTCCCACGTTGGCGAATATTTTTAAAAAGGGCAAAGCCACAAAGGGAATATCGCTCGTTGCGCCGATTGCCGCCACCCACTTATCGTTGCGCCCCACCGGAGTTGCCGTTCTGAAACCCGCCGTGCGGTCGCTCACCTGATTGCGCCATAGCCCGTCCCACTCGTTGCGCCCAATGTACAAATCGTCCATTAAATAATCGTAGCGGCTAAGTCCCGAAAAATCCAACTGCCGAAACAAGCCCTGTTTGGCTTCATTGCCCGCAAAAGCGGTAAACGTATCGTTTTGCAAATATCCTCCCACATAAGCGTGTAGTTTCAGTCCTCTTTTTTTGTTGTAATTGATAAAATAATCCGCTTTCAGATGAGATAATACATATTCTTTGCCCTGCTCTATGCGCACCTGATAACCAAAAGGGCGAATAGCCCTCGCATTGCGGTGCCGATAAGAAAGTGCAATAACCTGCTGCTCGTCAAAATAGTTGAGCGGATAAGTTCTGTATTTGCCACTGTCGGCAGGAGCGAGATTGACATCACCGGAGCGCATATAGTAGTATTCCAGCAAAAAGGTGCGGCTCACTTTGCTGCGTGCGTTTTTGTTTTTCAAAGCCACCTCCACAAAAGGTTTTACTTTGTAATAAGTAATATCCTTCGTATAGCTCGGCGATATACCCAAGTTGCCTTCGGAATAAGTGCCGTAAGCAAAAGACTGAGCCTGCACCCCCACACGCCAGTATTTTACAGGAGACTGCTGCGGCAAACGGGTATAAAAAATATTGGCAAAACCCGTCAATGATTTTGTTTCAGGAGCATACATCGGGCTGAAAGTAAATTCAAGCGGTTTATTGGGCAAAAGGCTGTTGTAGAAACTAATGCCGAACATTGTTTTATTGTGCGTATTGAAACCCAACAAAGGCAGCCAAAACAGTTGAGTGCGGTCGTCGCGCCCCACGCTGCCCACTGCTTTCAGTTTCAAAGGCTCCAAGCGCGGAAAAAGTGCGCCCAAACGATAATGGTTGTTGCTGCGTTTGCTTTCGGCGAGTGTATGCGAAGCATCAATGGTATATTGGTCGTAATCGCCCGAAGGAAACAATACCGCATTTCGCCATAGAAAACCATCGTAAGGCAAAGTAGTTCGATTTTGCCGTCTTTGACAGCCGAAATACTGAAAGGAGCAGCAACATGATGCGCCTTATTGAGCAAAGTAATTTCGTCAAAAGTATCCTTACCAATGCTTTTGGCTTCGCGTTTTACCTTTTTAAAAGCATAATCCACCGGCTCTGTGGTTTTGATATGTTCATCAAAAAACCAGTCGAGATTTTTTTTGCTGTCGTTTTCAAAAATCGCTCTTAAATCTTCGGGATAAGGATGTCCGAAATGCCACACATCGTAATAATGGTGCATCATGGCATCAAATTTTTTTGTTCCGATGTTTTTTTCCAAAGTCTTGAAAATCAGGGCAGTTTTCATATACACCACCAATCCGTAGTTGGTGGGGTCGTAGTTGGCGGCGTGTAGGTCAATGGCTTGCGCTTCATTTTTATACAATTTGATATTGTTGCCGATTTCGTGAATATCGCGCATTTTCAAATGGTCGGGTGTTTTTAATATTTTACCCAAATTTCCCATATTTAAAGTCCCCGCCATATTTTCTTTATCGCTGTATTTTTCATCAAAATATCGATTTTCGTAGTAGGAGTTCATTCCTTCGTCCATCCAGGCGTGTTCGCGCTCATTGCTGCCGAGCAAACCATAAAACCAATTATGCCCCACTTCATGCACAATAACGCGCTCCAAACTCATCGCCGAGCCTGATTTTCCGATAACGGTAATCATCGGATATTCCATACCTGCCCCCGCACTCAAAGCACTTTGTACGGCGGTGGCGTGGCTGTAAGGATATTCGCCTACTTTTTCCGAATAAAATTCAACGGCTTCTTTTACATACTCCGCCCCACGCAGCCACAGGTTGGCTTCAAGGTTGGTAAACATTGCCCAAGCCGCCACTTTTTTCCAGAAGGCAAAACGGCTTCATCTTTGAGCACATGAAAACGTTTGTCGGCAAACCACGCAAAGTCGTGCACATTATCTTGTATATAGTGGAGGGTTTTGGTGCTACCCGCCGAAGCCGGAAAATCGGTGCTACTGTCAAAAGAGGTGCGAGCGGCGGTTGTTGCCGCCAAATCTTCTAAAAACTTCACCTCATCGGCGTTTTGGAGTTCGCCGGTTGCGCCCACCACATAATTGGACGGCAGTGTGATTTTTACATCAAAACTGCCGTATTCGCTGTAAAATTCGCCTTGGTCTAAGTAGGGCATGGCGTGCCAGCCTTTGTGGTCATATACGGCGGGTTTCGGGTACCATTGTGTCATTTGATACGATTGTCCCACATGTCCCAATCGCGACACACTTTCGGGGATTTTCAGAGAAAAAGGCGTTTCTATAAAAGTAGTTTGCCCACTCAACAGCGGTTGCGGCAGCCACACTTTGCAAATATCGGGGTGGGTGGCATCGATTTCGTAGCGAGCCGCCGTTCCGTTGATAGTAAAACTCAAATTATCCACGCCGCCGCGCTGCGAAGGAGGCAGGTAATAAAATTCGGTAGAGCCGCCTTCAAGTTCCTGTTGTGCATAAGCGGTACGCAAACTTTTGTAGGCATTGGGCCACAAATGAAAATAAATATAAGTGAGCGTATCGGGAGAGTTGTTATGGTAACGCAATTTGAGGTGAGCGTCTAAAGTATGCTGTTCATCGTTGAGGGCGCAGCGTATTTCGTAGTTCACTTCTTGCTGAAAATAAGCAGAAGGGCGACCTTTCGGTGTTGTTTGTTGTGCCGATAGCGATTGGAATAAAAAAGCACTTAAACAAACTGCAAAGGTCAGTATTCTTGAATAAAACGGATACATAAAAAAGCCGTAATTTTTTTGCAAAGATATAAAAACTCAATAAAGGGAAGGCGCATATCGGGCATTGTACAAATTTTATCATAGTTTATGCCAATAAAATTGCGCTGCTGTATATCCAAATGGCAACAAATAAAGGTTTTTATATGTTAAAATAAGACTAAGACGAATTAAATATTTTTAAGTCAAAAATTTTATATCAAAAAAAACTAATTTTGCGCATCTAAAAATCAAGGTTATTACATAAATATGAAGTTATCACAATTTAATTTTGAATTACCTAAAGAGCTGATTGCACAATATCCTGCCGAAGCCCGCGATGGGGCTAAGTTGATGGTAGTAAATCGTGCCAAACAAACCATAGAGCATAAAACCTTTAAAGATATTATTCAGTATTTTGATGAAGGGGATATTGTAATAGCCAATAATACGAAAGTGTTTCCGGCGCGTTTGTATGGAAAAAAAGAAAAAACAGGCGCAAAAATCGAGGTTTTTTTGTTGCGCGAACTCAATAAAGACTCGCGCCTGTGGGACGTGTTGGTGGATCCGGCGCGAAAAATACGGGTGGGCAACAAACTGTATTTCGGGGAAGATGACGAAATTGTGGCAGAAGTAGTGGACAATACCACCTCGCGTGGGCGCACCATTCGCTTTTTGTATGAAGGCGATAGCATCGAATTTCGCCGCCAATTGGAAATATTAGGTCACACGCCTTTGCCCAAATACATCAAACGCAAAGATGAAGACAGCGACAAAGAACGCTATCAAACTATTTTTGCTTCGCAAGTGGGCGCAGTGGCAGCACCTACGGCGGGGCTGCATTTCAGCCGCGAACTCCTCACCCGTTTTGATATTAAAGGTGTTGATTTTTTACAACTAACCTTGCATGTCGGTTTGGGTACTTTCCGTTCTATTGATGTAGAAGATTTATCCAAGCACAAAATGGACGCTGAGTATTTCAATATACCCGAAGACATAGCCAAGCGCGTGAATAAAGCCAAAGAAGAAGGGCGGCACGTGTGTGCGGTGGGTACTACCACGATGCGCAGTTTGGAGTCTTCTGTATCTGCCACAGGGCAACTCAAAGCCGCCGAAGGCTGGACGAATTTATTTGTATATCCGCCTTACGATTTTAAAATAGCAAATTGTATGGTCACAAATTTTCATTTGCCCAAAACCAGCCTGATTATTATGGTATCGGCGTTTGCGGGTTATGATTTGATGATGCAGGCTTATGAAGAAGCTATCAAAAATGAATATCGCTTTTTCAGCTACGGCGATGCCATGCTGATTTTATAAGAAACGTCAAAAAAAAACAGTATTTCACACTACTTACACACTTTGAGCGTGTCGGTAGTGTGAAATATGGAGTTTGTTTTTTTATTTAACGAAGGTAGATTTTTTGCCAGATAGTTGTTTTTTGGTATTTCTGCCGCATTTCCGCTATATATATGCCTTTTGGCAAAGCGGTATGGAGTTGTATGGAGTCGCCGTCAGAAAGGGTCTGCTGCCACACTGCCCTGCCGATATTATCAAAAAGGCGCACCTCACAGGGCGTGGGGCTGTGAAAATAAAGTTCGCCGTTGGCGGGGTTCGGAAAAAAAGAAGGGACTTCGCCACTATCGCTGATGGCAGTACCCAAAGCTACTTCGCTGAACAAAAATTTAAAAGCCCCTTCAAACTCACGCGCCCAAAACCACTCCGAATGTTGCCCATCTGCTTTTACAATACTTTGTGCCTCGTTGCCGTAGCCTTTACTCTGCAACAGTTGGTACATCTGCTGCATATCAGGCACCATATCCTCATCGCCTTCGTTGCCGCCGCAGAGCATAAAAATCCGCGTATCCAAATTGTGTTGAGCAGTATCGGCGAGTTGAAAGATATTGTCGGAGAACCAAAAACTCGGCGAAAAAACCCCCGCTTTACCAAACACTTCGGGATATTTTATGGCGGCATAAAAAGAAATCAAACCGCCTAAGGAACTGCCCATCAATGCAGTATTTTCGCGCTGCGGCAGGGTGCGATAATGGTCGTCAATATAAGGTTTTAAAGTATTAACGATAAACTGAATATATTTATCACCATCACCGCCGCCGTAGCTGCTGTGCGGATAAGGTGTATATTCGGCGAGGCGGTTTGTGCCGCCATTATCAATAGCCACCACAATAGCGGTAGCTTCGCCGTTTTGTTCCATTTGTGTCAGCGTTTCATCTACTTCCCATTCTCCGGCAAAAGAAGTAGCCGCATCAAATACATTTTGCCCATCGTGCATATACAACACTGGATAATGGCGATTGAGGTCGGTAGTGTAGTCGGCGGGCAGGTATATCCAAATGCGGCGGTAGCGATTGAGTTGTGGGATATAAAAATCTTCGGCAATGATGCTCACCTGTGCGTTGGCGGTGGAATTGTTGTTGTTGCCGCCCAAATCTTCCCAAGCGGCGATGCTGCTTTCGTAGGTGGCAGTGCCTCCATTGTAGGTGTAGGTGCGATTGGGTAAAAAGCCGCCGCCACTGCTGCCTTCTACTGTTTGCCAAGAGCCGCGCGTAAATTTAAACTCCAAATCAGAAAGTGCAGGCGTGAAAGTAAACGTATAAGAACCGTCCGACTGCGGTGCGAGGATATAGTCGGAGTCGGCGGGATTCCAGCTGTTGAAATTGCCCGCTACATAGATGCTCGCATTGGCGGGCGTATTGGCAGGTATGGAGCTAATATGCAGTGTAAGCTGTGCATTGGCGCGGGGCAGTGCCATAAAAAGCAAAATTCCGAAGCACCGAAACAACGAAAACAGAAAATGTTTCATATTATAAAAAGAGTTGTATGTTTACAAACATACGAAGGATATTGGTTATAACCTGCAAATTGTGATTAGATTTTAAAAAGTCGTGTCATTCGATTTTGATATTTAAAAATATACAAAATCAAAGTTAAAAATCATTAGACTTCTTTCAAAAGCCAATTTTACGAAGAATATTAATAATTCAGACAGCATAATTTTAATAAAATCCGGATTGATTTATATTATTCCTTTTATGGCGATACTTTCGTATTATTTTTTATTACAAATAATTAAAAATCAATATTTTATAACTAACAAATTGTGCGATTTTATCAATCAAAAGGGAATAGTATAGTTCTATTTATACGTACTCATAAAAACACTTAAGGGGCATTTTTTTACCTTATTTTACATTCCTAACATATACAAGGCAGTTATAATTAAAGCATTTGGAACAACAAAAATATTTGCTTATTTTTGAACGTTGAATGTAAAATTCAATATCTATCGTATTTAATTCAATATTTAATTCAATGAAAACAAAACATCTTTTGCTCGGGGCTTCGCTGTTCTTTTTGCAAATAACGCAAGCCCAACAACCCGCCACCGGACAGTTTATTGAGCGTCCGGGCGGATACTACGTCAATACCATTTTGAAAGACATCTCCGGTTTGCAGGAGCAATCGCAGCCGAGTACCCCAAAATCCAAAAAAGTGTTTAAGGCGGTATTGCAACCCGAACAATATCCTACCAAATTAGACGCTTACAAACAAGTGTGGCACAACAAGCCCATTTCGCAAGGAAATACTGGCACTTGTTGGTGTTTTTCTACTACTTCTTTTTATGAAAGTGAAATAAAAAGATTGTCAGGCAAAGAAATAAAATTGTCGGAATTGTATCCTGTGTATTGGGAATATGTAGAGCGGGCACGTTTGTTTGTGCAAAAACGTGGCGAAGTGTATTTGGGCGAGGGCAGCGAAACCAACGCCGTAGCCAAATTGTACAAAAAATACGGTGCTGTTCCTACCGAAGCCTATTCGGGCAAATCCAACGACCAACAACGCTTCCACAACCACGAGCCAATGTTTGCCGAATTTGAAAACTATCTCAAAGGCATCAAAGCCGCCAATGCGTGGAACGAAGCGGAAGTAGTTGCCACAGTGCAAAGTATCCTAAATCATTATATGGGCGAACCGCCGACTTCATTTACTTACAACGGCAAAAAAACCACGCCGCAGGAGTTTTTGAAAAACGACCTCAAACTCAATATGGACGATTATGTGGATATTATGTCGCTGATGCAAGTACCCTACTGGACAAAAGCCGAATATGATGTGCCGGACAACTGGTGGGACAGCGAAGATTACTACAACGTGCCTTTAACCGATTTTGTGAGTTCAGTAAAAAAAGCCATTGACGAGGGCTATTCGCTCAGTATCGGCGGCGATGTATCGGAGCCGGGTATGGGCAATGAGCCGCAAGTAGCTGTAATTCCTACTTTTGATATTCCTTCGCAATATATAGATGAGAGTGCACGGCAGTATCGTTTTACCAACGGCAGCACCACCGACGACCACGCCATGCATGTAGTGGGCTACACCGAAAAAGACGGCAAAACGTGGTTTTTGCTCAAAGATTCCAGTTCCGGCTCGCGCAATTGCGGCGAAACCTGCTCCACTTTCGGCTATTATTTTATGCACGAAGATTTTGTAAAACTCAAAATGATGACTTTCACGGCGCACAAAGATGCCGTAAAAACATTATTGAATAAAGTGCGTTAAAAAAGAACAGGAATACTGCATTTTATAATGATCGGTATTCGTTGAAAATTTACAATTTTTCAAACAAAAGGCGATGCGTCTTTGCAACACAGCAAACGTATCGCCTTTTTTATTTTCAGTAAGTGTTTTGGTTTTTGACAAAGAAAGATACAGGAAAGTTTGAGTTATTAAAAATATTGGATTAATACCAAATAAATATCTAAATGACATAGTGTATAAAGTCTGCTATTCTGTAATGATGTGGGCTGATATTGTTACTAATATCAGCCAATACAAATGAAAATTGAGGCTGTAAAACAACTATGCCAAATAGCTATTTTAATGGTATAAGGGTCACTAATACTAAAATCAGATAAAGTATGCCTATAAAACCAATAAGCACATTTAAAAAGTAAGGCGAGCAATATCTTCCTTTATATTTTTCTTTGCGGCTCTGCGGTTAGTAGCTTTTTTCACCGCTAAGACACTAAGTCGCAAAGTTCTTTTTTATGAAACTTGTAAATCTGCCTGATAAGTACGCAGCAATTAAATTATTCCTTTTATGACGATATTTTCGTATTGTTTTTTTATTGCAAATAATTAAAATCAATATTTTATAACTAACAAATTGTGCGATTTTATCAATCAAAAGGGAATATTTTAGTATAAAATAGCAACTAAGGTGTCATTGAGCCTGCCGAAATACCGAGTAACCTTGTGAAATATTTCGGCAATGGCAACACAAAAACGCATTTTTTGCTCAGGCAAGCCCAATTTTTCAATGAACAAACAGCACTTTTTGAAGTATTTTTTTGTGTAAAAAATGTTCATTTAAAATTACGTTCAAAATTAATGATTTTATGTGAAAAATAAAATCATTATTCCAAACCTCTTTTTTCAATTTCTGAGGATTTCGATATTTCCTTCGGCACTGAGGCGCACGATGCGCGAAGGCAAACCCCGCGGCTCATAATATGCCGACAAATCCGAAACGGTATAATCCACCTGCTTGCGGAGAGCCGCGCTGAGGTCGGCGAAATGAACGGCGGCAGGCTCGCCACTGAAATTGGCAGAGGTAGAAACCAAAGGCGCATCAATCGCCGCTATCAGCTGCTCACAAAAAGGGTGGCGCGCCATACGAATGCCCAAAGAACCGTCTGCCGCTAAAAGATGGTGCGGCAAATGACGAATATGCGGATATATAATAGTAGTAGGCGGCGCATCGGGGTGCAACAATGCCTCTGCCTGCGGCGGCACCGCCCCCACATATCGCAACAGCATCTCGCGCGAGTGCATCAACACCAATAGCGGCTTATTGGCATCACGTCCTTTGATATGATAAATACGCTGAATAGCGGCAGCATTGGTGGCAGCACAGCCCAAACCCCAAACGGTTTCGGTGGGATACAACAAAATACCGCCACTTTGCACTACTATTTGCGCCGCCGCCACTTCTTGTGCCAATATATTGTTTATCATCAAATGTTTTACGTTTTTTTTATAAAAAATTAATTTATAAAAAAGTGATTATCAATAAAATAAATAACAAACAATATTTTTCTATTAAAATGCCAATCCGATAGTAAATGAGGTAGTATAATCCAAAAATTCGAGTTCGCTGGCAGTAGTGAGTGTGCTGGGTTGCCAAATGGTTTGTTTAAAATTTTCATACGTCACCTCAAACTCTGCACCCAAACGCAAAATTTTCAAAAAACGAATATTTGCTCCCAATACCAAGCCTGCTCCGGCAAAAAACCATCATCTTTTAATTGTGCAATAGAATTATCTATATTACTTTTGATACTTTCGTCGCCTTTGAGCGTAAGCGGAACTATAAAACCCGGATAGAGTGTCACTGTTTCGCTTAAAGGAAAATGTTTTTCAATACCGATGATGCCAATAAAATCTTTGCGCTCCGAATCGTAGTCGGTGTTAAGTTGGTCGGCAACCCGAAATTTTACATTATCTGCTCCTACCCCAAAACGCAAAGCCCAATGGTTGGCGTTGAACAAACGTAAATTCAGGCTCACCGACGAACTTCCTTCATAGGTAACATCGGCTACGTTGGCATCGCTTTGCACTTTATCAATAGAAAAAGCACTGATATTGCCAGTAAGACTGAAGTGGTTTTGTGCCCGTAAATTCGCGCTGTTGAGCAACAAAAAGCAAAAAATAAAAATGCAGGTACGTCTCATATCTATAAAATTTTTTTATACCCTTGACCCTGACCGAAACCCAAAAGTTTAAAACAAAGGACAAAAATATACGGAAGTGTAGTTTTAACGCAAATATCCGCGACAAAATTATATATTTATACCAACTCAACAGGCAACATTTTATAAATATTATGTATCTTGTAAGCATCTGTCTGCTTTTACTTTTTCTGTATGGATGAAAAAATGCTCGTACAATCTTGTTTACAAAACAACGAACAAAGTTTAAAAACTTTGTATGAGCGGTATTGTAAAAAATGATGGTGGTATGCCTGCGATATACGCGCAGCCGTGCCGATGCCGAAGATGTATTGCAGGAAGGTTTTATTAAAGTTTTTGACCATTTGTCGCAATTCCGCGGCGAAGGCTCTTTAGAGGGCTGGATACGGCGCATTATGATAACGGCGGCTCTCAAAAAATATCAGAGATTTTATTACCAAAAAGAAATAAACTCTTTGGAAGATGTGCCTTTTGAACCCACACAAAGTGGCGGCGATGTGGTTTCTTTGCTCTCCCTGCAAGAGTTATTGGCTCTTATACAACGACTGCCCGATGGCTACCGTATGGTTTTTAATTTATTTGTGATAGAAGGATATTCGCACGATGAAATCGCCAAAATGCTCCACATCGAAGCCGGAACTTCGCGCTCACAACTCAATAAGGCTCGCCGCCTGCTGCAACAATGGATACTCACCGAACAAAAAATAGCTTTATGACACATAAAGATTCTTTTGATAAAATATGGCACGACCGCTTTCAAGAAGTCGAAACCGAAGTGCCCCACGATATGTGGCAACGTATTAACGACAATCGTAAAAAACAACAACCCAAAAGAGGTTTGTGGAAATTCGGTGTTTTGGCTCTGCTCATCACCGCCGGAAGTTTGGGTATGTGGAGCTACGAACACCACCAAAACTCCACTGCCAAAAGCCTCCCCGAAACAACTGCTGTTTCGGAACATAGTGTTGCTGTGTCAAATGACCACACCACCATCACACCACCACAAAAAAGCACAGTTGCTATTGAGCCGCCTGCTGCAACAACGGCAGTAACCGCATCAATAGAAAAAACATCTGCTATAACGAAGCCAACAGCGATAGTACTCTCAACTGCGGCTGCGCCACACCACCGCAAGCACATACAACAACATAGAGCAGCAGCCATTGCTACGCCGCCTGCCACTATCGCAAATAGTACCTACAAAACAACGGTAGTTTTCTCAACGGCAAAGTATAATAATAATGAAGAGGCTAACAATATTCACACTATCATCGAATTACCTTTGCTGGCATCTTTGTTGGCAAAGAAATTGGATAATCCGGCGGCGGCAGAGCATTTTTTAACCCTCCCCGACAAAAGAAAAGATGATTTTGGCTGCCCGCAAAATATGGGACACAAAAAATGCAGCCGTTGGGAAGCCGAAGTCGTATTTACGCCGCAATGGGCACAACGCCACCTGAAAAGTGAAGGCACTATTAATAACTACACCGAAACCAACTGGAACAATTATATCGCCGAGCGCAAAAACACCGAAAATCCCGAAATTTCATTCACGGCGGGCTTGCGCGGCGGTTATCGTTTTTGCAATGGTATTTCTTTGCGCACCGGTTTGCTGTTCAGCCAAATTCAGGAAACCTTCCGCTACCAAAAAACAGAAGAAGTATCTGTGACTACGCAAACCACCATTACCATCGTACACCCCGACGGCAGCACCACCGTAGAAGTACACAACCAACAAAGTCAAGTAGAAGGCATCAGAGCCATCACCGCCTACAATAAACACCGCTTTTTGGATATTCCTTTGTTGCTGGGTTATGAAACACAATGGGGCAAATGGACTATCAATGCAGAAGCCGGTTTGTGGTACAATATCGGCTATTGGAATCGCGGCAAAATGCTCAATTTTAATGACAGCTTAACACATGATTTTGATGATTTGAAATATTTTGACTCAAGAGGTTCGCACCTGAGCATATCCTTGGGTGCGCAGTTGCAACGCCCTTTACGAAAAAACCTGCTATGGTATGTAGAACCCTTATTGCGTCATCAATTATATTCTATCAACAACAATGGACGCAATCCAATATATCAGAATTATTCCTTCTTTGGAATAGGAGGCGGTATTAAAATGAATTTTTAAAAAATTTTTCAATAACTTTTTTATTAAAAAGCAACATTCCAGCTACTTGTTGTCTCTTATCTACAAGCCCTGAAAATAAAAAAATTGGTCAAGTCGCCATTTACTACCGACACTAATACAAAAATATTAAATTATGTATAAATTATTTATAATCAACATATTATCTCTCATTTTTATTCTATCATCGTGCCGAAAAGACAGCGATACTTTCACATTTTTTGAATTGCCGCAAAACAATGATAGCACTGTTTTTTTATATAGTGGCGATATACAAAATGCCTTTAACAGTTTGGGTGTAAAAAAACAAATATTTTCGTGCAACGCCAATGCAGCAGGCTGCATAACCGGCAATCAGATGACCAGAATTTGTTATGATGCCGATGATTTTGTAAAAGAGGACGGTAACGTGGTTACAGGTGAATTTGAAATAGAATTGATGGAAATTTACAGCCGCGCCGATATGATAATGAGCAATAAACCTACGGTTTCCAATGGACAAATATTGGTTTCGGGCGGCGAGTTGCATATTGCCGCTACTCAAAACGGGCAAGCCCTGCAATTGCGTGCCGGTGCTACTTTAGAAATATCAGCTCCCCAAAAAAACAATAGCTTTGAACCCTTTCAGGTATTTTACGGCGAAACTTTGCCCAACGGCACTGTTAATTGGGATTTGGCAGCAGATAATCCGCCGGTACAAACGGCAGAATTTCAGACAAATGAATATGATTGGCTCATCGCCTATGCCTTTGATTGCCCGAATTTGGGTTGGGTAAATTTGGATTATTTTTATTATCAGGTAGGCTATACCAATTTGACGGATATGAAAATATATGTTCCCGATTCTTGTACTTTGAGCAATACCGCTTTGTTTTTGGTATTCAAAAATTATAATTCTGTATCTCATTTACCCAATTTTTCACCCGAACAACATTATTTCGGCACAGGCGACGGAGCTTATCGTGTGCCGGTGGGCGAAGCAATTACGCTGGTGGCTGTTGCAGAATTTACCGAAGATAATTTTTATGCAGCTTTTAAAGATATTGTTGTTCAAAACAACCACACCGATACCCTGATCTTTGAGCCTTTCCCGCTTTCGCAATTAAAAACAAAATTAGAAGCAGATTTCGGAAACTAAGTATTGATTGATTTGCAGAAGAAAAAAGCCTGAAAAATACTTTCAGGCTTTTTTTATGTGTAAATTTGTAATTTACGGCGTGTCTTTATAAAAAAAGGCACATAAAAGCATCTATTTTTTTCAATAAAAAGCAAAAAGCATTCATCGTATTTTTATCCGCCATGCATTTATATCTGCCCACTTTTGATTTTCAAACAAAAATAATTGAGCAAAAAAATTATGTATATGACATAGTGCGGCGCAAATATGTGGTGGCACTACCCGAAGAAATGGTGCGTCAAAGCTGGATTCATTTTTTGGTGCAGGAGCGTGGTGTTCCCAAATCGCTCATCAATGTAGAAAAAGAATTGCGTGTGCTCGGTATGCGCCGCCGCACAGATTTGGTAGTATTCAACCGCCGTGCCGCACCTTTGGCGATAGTAGAGTGCAAAGCTCCACAATTGCCTATTACGCAAGCCGTTTTTGAACAGATTGCTCGCTACAACCTCACCCTGCAAGTGCCTTTTTTAATTGTAAGCAACGGCTTACGTCATTTTTGTTGCCATATCCACTTGGCGGCGGGCACTTTTGAATATCTGCCCGATGTGCCTCATTTTGATACCATGCAAACATTGAAATAATGTACCGAATATATTCAAATGCAAACAAAAAAATGTTTGCTTCATTTTTTTATGCCTCCTATAAATACTGCTATCTTTGCCGCCGATTTATAAATATATTCAGCCGCATCATTTTTTTTATTACAGATAGCTTATGCCTTTTATTGAAACTTGCCTCTCCCCTGCCCTTATCCATTCTTATTTCCTGCCGCAAAAAAATGTCGTCATTATTGATATTTTGCGTGCCACTTCTACTATCGTCACTGTGCTGGCAGAAGGCGGCAGTGCCGTATTGCCCGTGAGCAGCATTGAAGAATGCCGACAGCAACAAGCCGCCGGATATACCACTGCCGCCGAGCGCGATGGCTCTAAAGTAGCAGGTTTTGATTTCGGCAACTCGCCTTTGGAATATCGCAACAGCAATACAAAAGGGTTGCGTTTGGCTCTTTCTTCTACCAACGGCACACAATGCGTAGAACTTTCAAAAGCCGCACACGGTATCTATTGTGGTGCTTTTCTCAATCTCTCCGCCCTCGCCCTGCATTTGGCACAGCAACAACACGATGTGCTGCTCCTGTGCGCCGGCTGGAAAAACGCGGTAAATGCCGAAGACACCCTCTTTGCCGGTGCACTTGCACAAGCAATTATATCGCAAAATCCTCAATTTCAACGACACCCCCACTGCGACAGCACCCTCATTGCACTCCAATTGTGGCAGCAACTAAATTTTGGAGCATTGATACGGCAATCTTCGCATTTTCACCGTTTGGCACAGACAGAAGTGCGCGCCGACCTCGATTTTTGCCTTCAATGCGATGTATATACCAGTGTTCCGGTGTATGAAGGCGGCGTTTTTGTGGCGGCGGCACCTACTTTTTAAATAAAATATTTCGGTAAAATTTTTAATTTTCCAAACGTTAAAAAATTTATAACTTTGATGTTTTCATGTAGCAGCGAGCTTTTGCTGCTCGCTCCTGCTCTTTTTTTATCCAAAAAATAAAAAGGACACAACGCAAAAAAAACCATTCATAGTACTATATGTCTTCTAAAAAAATTTTTGTCAGCTCCGAAATCGGACATTTGCGCCGTTTGCTCATTCACAGCCCTGATGGCGGTATTGGAAAAATCATACCCGCCAAAGCACAAGACTGGCTGTATGAGGATATTGTGGATTTGATACGCATGCAAGAAGAGTACGATGTATATAAAAAATTATTGCTGGCGTATTTAGACCCTGACGTACTCAAACGTTGGTTTGCTAAAGAAAAAGAAGACCCTCACGAAAACGAACTCTATTTCAGCCACGAAAGCCGTCCTGCATTTTCCAATCCTGCCAGTTCTACTTTTTTGGACTCGGATAAGGTGGTGGAAGTGCAGAAACTTTTGAGTAAAATATTGGAAAATGATGCTGTGCGCAACCAGATTGTATCTATTGTGTGCGGAGCAGAGCGCATTGAACATACCATTCAACAACGCCTCCTCAATGCAGATAAAGAATGGTTGGAATATTTTGAAGAAGTGACACCAAACCAGTTGGCGCAGGTGCTGATAAGCGGCTTCGTGAAATGGAAATTTAATGAAAAAGGCAAAAAACTCAGCCTCAAAAAACGTTTGGAAGAAATGCGTTATTTTGATGCCTGGGTGAACAAAGAAGACCAAGAGCAATGGTCGGAGGGCAAGCATATCGAACGCCAGCTATTTCCGCCCATTCCCAATTTTATATTCACGCGCGATATTTGTATCGTAGTCAATGACCATTTGTTGCTATCCAAGCTCAACAAAAGCGTGCGCCAGCGCGAAAGCATCATTATCAAATACATCGCTTATTACCATTTTTATAAAAATTCGTGGGAAAAAGTGATTGAATTGCCCGAAGACGACCGCTTCTTTTTGTATGACGAAGAAGAATTTCAGCAAAATATCGTCACCATCGAAGGCGGCGATGTGATGATGGTGCACCCCGACCATTTGTTGGTGGGTTGCAGCGAACGCACTACGCCCAACGCCGTCAATAAATTAGTAAAAAAACTCATCGGCGACGATATCGTCAAAAAAGTAACCGCCATCATCATTCCGTCACAGCGCGAAACGATGCACATTGACACGGTTTTTACACAAATAAAACGCAATGCTTGGGTAATATATGGACCCTTCTCCAGCAAATTCAGCGACAGCTACGAGGGTTCGTTGGTACCCACTTTGTTGGACGAGCAAGCCCGCAAAGAATATGAAGATGATGATGTGCGCATTGTGCATTTTTGGAAAGATGAAGAAAGCGGCGACATCAAAAGCCATGAGGATTTTCCGTATATAGAAGACCTCTTTGAACACATCAGCCGCGAAGATTTTGGCTGCACCGAACCGATGGAACTCATCTACTGCGGCGGCTTGAAATATCCGGCGGGGCTGCGCGAGCAATGGACAGATGCCTGCAATATGGTGGCACTGCGAGAGGGCTTGGTGATAGGATACGACCGTAACCACGAAACCGCCCGACAATTTCAGAAATTCGGCTATGCCATTATCCATGCTTCGGAGTTGGTGAATTTGTTAAAAGCCGAATACCTCCAAAATCCCGACTTTGATATAGAGCAAAAACTCAACGAATTAGTGCCCAAAAATGCACTTTTGCTCCTGCCCTCTTCGGAATTGTCAAGAGCACGCGGCGGCTCGCATTGTATGAGTATGCCTTTGCTCAGAGATATGCTGCTCTAAAATTGTCGCCCTAAATTTTATTTTCCCGATTAAAAAAACTCCTTAGCACACCAGCCGCTGCTAAGGAGTTTTTTTTACGGATTGAAGCAAATACTTTATTTTTTTGTACGAAGTTATAGATATATACGTTATAGTGTGGCAAAAGAAAATCGCCCTCATAGTTATAAAATATGAACCAAAGTTACTTTGCAAATAAAAAACAAGTTTTTTTATGAAGTACCTATATAAATGTATCATTATCTATATACTTAATTCTATGTTATTGGTACAAGCACAAAAACAAATAGAATTTAACAATATATTATCAGACGAAAAACTAGTCAGTGTGCAGGTTTCTCTTCCTATTATGTATGATAATACTATCAATTTGAGAACAAAAGAAAGGATTCTATTTTTGAATAACTTAGCAGAATTATATGATAGCGGGAGTGGGATTTTATTTATTACCCCTAATGATGGTAGTGTGGCAAGTGAAAAGAATACGAACTATTTTTTATGGAACGATACAACACTATTTCAATACAAAGTTTATACTATTGGTTTTGATGAATTTGTTGAAATAGCTGTTTTTAAAAAAAATATTTTGAAAAAAAGTATAGATATTATCAGTGATTTTATAACTTTTGAATATCAACAGGGAGTTGATGGGGAAAAATTAAAACATATACACATATTAAATAAATATCTTATTGTGTTAAGTTTTGAAAAGTCAAATAAGCTACTTTATATCCATAATAACACTATAAAAATATACTGATAAAAAACAGAAATCTATACAAATAAGTAAAGCGGTTTGGTTTGTGGTAAGACTTTATTGAATTTGCACTCAAAGAAACTGATTAAATATGAAGCATACTATTTTTTATACGCTGTTAGCCTTGTTATTCACTGTCAGCGTTTCTGCCCAACAAACCATTCAGGCGATAAAACCACTGGTTAAAGATAAAATAGCCATTATAGATGGCGATATTGTTAGAACAAATGTCAATTTTATACAACCTGTACTTTTAATATCACAAAAAGATGTAAAAAAAATATTGCAATTTTCTGACGGTAAAAAAATAACATTGGATGAAAAAAAATGGAGTTTAGATTTCTATGCAGGTGAAGATAGTGTTGGTAGCAATTTTGTTTGGAATGACAGTATTATTGTATGGGCAAATTTGGGCGGAATGAGAGGAACAGATTTAGAATTCAGGTTATATAAATATGATATTAATACTCAAAAAGTAGAACACTTTTTTCCTTTAAGCTATATGAATCTCTATATATTAGACAACGGCATTGAAGCAAAACCAAGGGAGGGTTTATTAAGGCGCATTGTGGTCATCAGTGAAGATTTGATAGCCATTTATTACGGCGATAATTACATAAAACTGCTCCAACTCAAAGATAATGATGTCATTCTACACCAATTTTTAAGTTCGCAATAATGCCATAAAAATTATCCCTGTGCTCTAAACAGCAAATTACAAGAAGGTTTTATTTATCCTTAAAAAAAACATAGCTAATATTATGAATACATTACAATTCAATCATCTTATAGTGATAAATACCTTGTTTGTTTTCTTATTCAACACTTGGCAAGGCGCAGCACAAACCACCCCCGATAAAGCACAAGAAGCCAGTCATATTTTAGATACTTTGAAATTTCAGAATAAGACTTATCTTGTTCTAAAACAAGGTAGTATTGCAATAGATACTTTTTTTATCTCTGATGAATATAAACAATTAAAAGATTCATTCATAGAAAGCAGCGATACTTTTGCTTACATATATGAAGACGTGCATAATATCAATTACAACAGATTTTATTATAATAAAGAAAAAAAAGAATACACAGGTTTAGAAGGGTTTACTTTAGATTATAATAGAACAGAACGTCCTTGGTATAGATCTTATATGAAATTTTCTACTGCAAAATTTAAGGATAAGAATACGTTATTAGTATGGGATGAGTTTAAGCAACAACAACAAGAAATTAACCTGCCCGAATTAAAACGCAGGCGAGAAGAGCTTTTTAAAGAACTGATAGAAGACGAGAAATTTTTAAATGATTTCCAAAACGATAAATAGAAGGATAGGAAGTGGTTTACTGATACGATGAGAACAACATTATGGAATGAATAATACCATCAAATGTCTCGTAAATATCCTATTTTTCGGCAGCCGCTATGTTAAGACAATGTAAAATATATATTAAAAAACGCTAACCTAACAAAAAGCTGCTTTTTTCTTTTTTAGCTTTGCGCCAAAATTCAGCAAGTGGCAACAATCGGCGTACTTATGGGCAGCATTTCGGATTGGGAAACCATGAAGCATTGTTGCGCCATTTTGGACGTTTTCGGCGTAGCCTACGAAAAAGCGGTACTCTCCGCCCATCGTATGCCCGAAGAAATGTTCAGCTATGCCCGCGAAGCCCACACCAAAGGATTAAAGGTGCTGATAGCGGGGGCGGGCGGCGCGGCGCATTTGCCCGGTATGCTGGCTGCCAACACCATTTTGCCCCTTATCGGGGTGCCGATTTTATCCAAAACGCTCGCCGGTATAGACTCGCTGCTCTCTATTGTACAAATGCCGGCGGGTGTGCCAGTAGCAACGGTGGCTATCGGAGTGGCAGGTGCTAAAAATGCCGCACTCTTGGCGATACAGATATTAGCCACCCACGACGACCATTTGGCGCAGCAACTAACGGATTATAAACAACAGCTTCGCCACGAAGCGCAACACAGCAACGAACAATTCAACAATATCAGCAGCTCATAAAAAAAAACAAAAAGGCAGGCGCGTGCGCCTGCCTTTTTGTTTTTTTTTCCGACTATTCAATAAAATTATGACAAGCAAGCACCACATAGAGCATATCGGCATCATCGGCGGCGGACAACTCGGTCGTATGATGGCATTAGCGGCGCGTGCTATGGGCTATCGCATCACCATCCTCGACCCCACTCCGCATTGTCCCTGCGCGCCCCTCGCCGACCGACATATCATCGCCGCTTTTGACGATGTAACTGCCGCCCGCCAATTATTGGAGCATTGCGATATTATCACTTACGAATTTGAAAATGTGTCTGTAAAAGTGGCTCAGGCTTTGGAGGCTAAATTGCCGCAAGGCTGGCGTTTGCTGGAAATTACACAGCACCGTATCAAAGAAAAAAACTGCATTGTACAAGCACATTTGCCCGTTGCTCCCTATCAAACCTTGGAAAACACACAAGACTGGCAGCACTTCGCGGCACAATACGACCAAAATCCTCATAAGGTCATCATCAAAACAGCACAAGGCGGCTACGATGGCAAAGGGCAATATCTCATAGAAAACAGCCCGCAACTCCACACTTGGCTTGCACATACTATGCAGCCGCAACAAGCCTATATCGCTGAAAATTTTGTAGATTTTGAAAAAGAATTATCGGTCATTATCTGCCGCAATGCACAGGGCGAAACCGCCACTTTTGAAGTTGCCGAAAATATACATCGCCATCATATTTTGCATCAGAGTATTGCACCCGCCCGCATAGATGCCGCCCTTCGTCAAAAAGCGCGACACATCGCCGAAGTGCTCGCAACACAGGTGCAGTTAGTAGGTACTTTGGCGATAGAGTTGTTTTTGGTAAATGGCGAATTGTGGGTAAATGAAATGGCTCCGCGCCCACACAATTCCGGTCATTACACCATAGATGCCTGCCTCACTTCTCAATTTGAACAACATATTCGCGCAATATGCGGCTTGCCTTTGGGCAGCACCGAACTCGTGTCGCCTTGTGTGATGCTCAATATTTTGGGCGAAGATATGCCCGCTTTACAACGCCCGCTTATAGGCAAACACAAATTGCATTTATACGAAAAAACCGAAGCACGGGCAGGGCGAAAAATGGGGCATATCAATATTTTAGAAAAAAACACAGAACACGCCATAGCACAGGCTGAGGCACTGCACGGCTCTTTTAAAAATCACACTATCAATCCTGTTTTATACAATTCTCTTTAAAAACATATACATATCTATTATTTTATGCTTTTATACGAAGGCAAAGCCAAGCAACTTTACAGCACCGACACCCCGCAAGTATTGCGCATCGTTTATAAAAACAGTGCCACTGCCTACAATGGTACTAAAAAAGACATCATTGAAGGCAAAGGCGAACTGAATAATTTATTTGCGAGTCACTTTTTTACTTTGTTGCGCAAAAAAGGCATTGAAAGCCATTTTATACGGCAAATATCGCCCACCGAGCAATTAGTACAACAGGTGCAAATTATTCCTTTGGAGGTGATTGTGCGCAATGTGGTGGCAGGTACACTCGCCCGAAGACTCGGCAAACCCGAAGGTGTTGTATTATCCAAAAGCATTATAGAGTTGTGTTATAAAAATGACGAACTCGGCGACCCCCTCCTCAATGACGACCACGTTGAAGTATTGGGTATCGCAACTCCCGACACGCTGCAAGCCATCAAAAAAGAAGCACTTGCCATCAATGATATTTTATGCGATTATTTCAAGCAATACCACTTGGATTTGATTGATTTTAAACTGGAATTCGGCATCAGTTCCGAAGGAACACTTTTGCTCGCTGATGAAATTTCGCCCGATACCTGCCGCTTGTGGGACAGCACCTCCAAGCAAAAATTTGATAAAGATGTATTTCGCCGCGACATCGCCCCTTTGCGCGAAACCTATCAGGCTTTAGCCGAAAAATTAGCTTTGATTTAAAAAAATCATGGCTTATCAGTAAAAATAAAAACGAATTATTTTTTATTATTTATTTGTATTTCTTATTATTATGTATAAAGTAAAAATAAATATATCCTTACGCGAAAATATTTTAGACCCGCAGGGAAAAGCCGTAAACAATGCGCTGCATCAATTGGGCTACGAGGCTGTGGAGCAAGTGCGCGTAGGAAAATACATTGAGTTGTACCTCCAACATACCAACAATTTAGAACAACAAATAGAAAATATGTGCCGTCAGGTATTGGTCAATTCCGTCATTGAAGATTTTCAATATAGCATCGAAAACGTATGAAAATAGCTGTTCTTGTATTTCCCGGGTCAAATTGCGACCAAGATATGTATTTCGCCCTCAGAAATGTGCTGCATTATGAAGCGGAATATGTGTTTCATACCGAAACTTCTTTAGATGGCTTTGATGCCGTTTGTGTGCCGGGGGGATTTTCGTATGGCGATTATTTGCGCTGCGGAGCTATTGCGCGTTTTTCGCCAATTATGCCGGCAGTGATACAATTCGCCGAAAGCGGAAAAACGGTTTTGGGGGTTTGCAACGGATTTCAGATTTTACTCGAAGCGGGTTTGCTCGAAGGAGCTTTGCTGCGCAATGAGCAATTACAGTTTGTTTGCAAAAATACACCCGTAATTGTGGAAAACAACCAAACCCGTTTTACCCAATTATACGCCGCCGCCGAAGTATTGCATTTGCCCATAGCACACGGCGAAGGCAACTATTTTTGCGATGATGCCACTTACCGCCGTTTGCAGCAACGCCGACAAATAGTATTACGCTATCACAACGAAAACCCCAACGGCTCGCTCCACTGCATTGCGGGCATTTGCAATGAGCGCGGCAATGTGTTGGGTATGATGCCCCACCCCGAAAGAGCCGTAGAATCCTTGCTCAACAATACAGACGGCTTGCGGCTTTTGCAGGCGGCATTTTTGGAGGCAGCAGTGCCGGTTTAATTTTTTTTCATCATCAAAGATTAATTTTCTAAGCAATCTATTCATTTTTTTTAATTGAATACCATTTCCATCATTTTACCATGTCGCTTTCTCTTTTTGTTTCCGATATACCACTTTATCCTGCTCCCGAACAAATCCATATACAAAAAATATATACTCAAATGGGTGTGAGCGATGAAGAATACGAACATATCGTGGCACACCTCAACGGCAGACTACCTAATTATACCGAATTGGGTATTTTTTCGGTGCTGTGGTCGGAGCATTGCAGCTACAAGAACACCAAATTACAACTCAAAAAATTCCCCACACAAGGAAAATATGTATTGCAAGGACCCGGCGAAGGTGCAGGCGTTATAGACATTGGCGATAATATGGCGGTCGTATTTAAAATAGAAAGTCATAATCACCCTTCCGCCATTGAGCCGTATCAGGGAGCAGCTACGGGTGTGGGAGGCATTATTCGCGATATTTTTTCAATGGGCGCACGCCCTATCGCCTGCCTCAACTCGCTGCGCTTCGGCGAACTCAACAACGCACGCACGCGCTACCTTTTTGAACAAGTAGTCAAAGGCATTGCGGGCTACGGCAATTGTGTAGGCGTGCCCACCGTTGGCGGCGAAATTTATTTTGATGAGGCATACTCCGGAAATCCACTCGTAAATGTGATGTGTGTGGGGCTATTGCAGCACCAACATTTGCAAAAAGGCATTGCCAAAGGTATTGGAAATGCAGTAATGTATGTAGGGGCAGCCACCGGAAAAGACGGTATCCACGGAGCTACCTTTGCTTCCGAAGAGCTTTCCGAAAAAAGCGAAGCCAAACGCCCTGCCGTACAAATCGGCGACCCTTTTATGGAAAAACTCCTCATTGAAGCCTGCTTGGAGGTCATTCATCACCCTGCTGTGGTGGGTATGCAAGATATGGGCGCAGCAGGATTAAGTTGCTCCTCTGCCGAAATGGCTTCCAAAGGAGATGTAGGTATTGTGCTGAATTTAGACCTCGTTCCACAGCGCGAACAAAACATGAGTGCTTATGAAATGATGTTGTCCGAATCGCAGGAACGTATGTTGCTGGTAGTGAAAAAAGGTGCAGAAGCGGATATTGCGGCGATGTTTCACAAATGGGATTTGTATGCCGTAAAAATCGGAGAAGTAATAGAAGAAAAAGTATTGCGTTTGCTACATCGGAACGAAATAGTGGCAGAAATGCCCGTACACGGCTTGGTAAAAGATGCTCCCGTCTATCAGCGGCAGGGAAAAGCACCCGTTTATTTTGCTCAAAATTGCAATAGCGCCTATATTCCCGATATAGCGGATAACAGTGTTTTTGATATTTGGAAACAACTTCTGGCACAACCCACTATTGCTTCCAAACGCTATGTATTTGAACAATACGATTATATGGTGCAAACCAATACAGTCGGCACATCGGCGAGCAGCGATGCGAGTATTGTGCGTATCAGAGGCACACAAAAAGCTTTGGCTCTCACCGTAGATGGCAATGCCCGCTATGTATATCTCAATCCCGAAATCGGCGGTAAAATCGCCGTAGCCGAGGCGGTGCGCAATATCATTGCTTCGGGGGCTGTGCCTATCGGCGTAAGCGACGGACTAAATTACGGCTCGCCCGAAAATCCCGAAATATTCTGGCAGTTGGAACAATCCGTCAATGGTATGGCGGCGGCGTGCCGTGCTTTTGAAGTGCCTGTTATCGGCGGCAATGTGAGCCTCTACAACGAGCGCAGCAATAGCGGAGCTGTATTGCCTACTCCTATTATTGCGATGGTGGGTTTGATAGAAGATACGACACATATCACCACACAAAAAGTAAAAAATGCAGGCGACAGCTTGTATGTTATCGGCACAACACGACCCGAATTTGGCGGCAGCGAATTACAAAAAATGTTGCAGGGGCATTTGTTCGGAGCTTGCCCGCAGATAGATTTAAACGAAGCCCTTATTATAAATCACTGCCTCACACAAGCCATTCGCCGAGGAATTATCCGTTCGGCGCACGATGTGTCGGAAGGCGGAATAGCGGTGGCACTGGCTGAAAAACTCTTCGGCAGCGGTTTGGGCGCGCAAATAACGATACCTTGCCACAGCACACAAGAGCGTTGTATGCTCTTGTTTTCCGAAAGGCCAAAATCGTTACCTCGTGAGCGTAGCAGCTGAAAACATCGCCGCTTTTGAACAATTATTCGGCGATAAAGCTGCCTGTATCGGGCAGATAAGTACCGATGCCCGCATTGCTTGGTTGCAAGAGCAGGTGGAAGTTGCCGAATTGTATGAAGCGTGGAGCAAAGGCTTGGAACGACAACTACACCCGCAATCATAAAAAATTGATTTTCAATAAATTAATTTGTTCAGTATTTACAATTTTAAAAATATTTATTCCTTAATAAAATATGTTTAAAGAAGAAATAGCAGATGATAAATGGCACGAGGAATGTGGCGTTGTGGGTATATTTAACCACACTGAAGCCGCTAATCTCGCTTTTTTCGGATTAAATGCGCTACAACATCGCGGGCAGGAAGGAGCCGGAATTATGGTATCCGATGGCAATAGCATTTGGGGACATCGCGATTTGGGATTGGTGAATGAGGTTTTTTCACCCAAAAAAATGAAAAAACTCCGCCCTTCCAAGCATGCTATTGGTCATGTGCGCTACTCTACCGCCGGCGGCAATTTAGTGAGTAATGTGCAGCCTTTTGTCATTTATTCGCACGAAGGCTATTTCGCTATTGCCCACAACGGCAATTTTGTAAACGCCCAACAATTGCGCTACGATTTGGAAAATAAAGGAGCTATTTTTCAATCTACTTCTGATACTGAAGTGGTGGCTCACCTCATTCGCCATAGCAAAGCCTCCGGCGATTTGGAGCAAATTGTACAGGCACTCAAACAAGTCGTGGGTGCTTTCTCTTTTGTGATTTTAACCCAGAATGCACTCTATGCAGCAGTAGATAAAAATGGTTTTCGTCCGCTTTCGCTCGGAAAAATCAATGAAGAAACCTTTGTGGTGGCTTCCGAAACCTGTGCTTTTGATGCCATCGGTGCTACTTTTGTGCGTGATATTACGGCAGGTGAAATTATAGAAATTTCGGATAAAGGAATTGTTTCGCAACAATTTACACAGCCCAAACCTTCCAAATGCTCTATGGAATATATCTATTTTGCGCGCCCCGACAGCGATATAGATGGTATTAGTGTATATGAGTCGCGCAAGCGTATGGGCGCACAACTTTGGAAAGATGCGCCCGTTGCAGCAGATGTGGTCATTGGTGTGCCGGAGTCGGGTTCTATTGTGGCGGCGGGTTTGGCGCAGGAAAGCGGCTTGCCCTATGAGCGCGGACTGATAAAAAATCGCTATATCGGGCGTTCTTTTATACAGCCCACCCAAACTATGCGTGAAAAAGCCGTGCAGTTGAAATTGGCAGTAGTAAAAAGTGTAGTGCGGAATAAGCGAGTGATTGTAGTAGATGATTCTATTGTGAGAGGCACTACCAGCCGCCAAATCGTGAAACTCCTGCGCCACGCCGGAGCTAAAGAAGTGCATTTTCGCAGTGCAGCACCGCCCATTCAGTTTCCTTGTTTCTATGGTATCAACACTTCCACAAAAGGCGAACTCATCGCCGCCAACAAAAATTTGGAAGAAATGACCGCTTATATGGAGGTGGACAGTCTGGCTTTTTTGAGTACCGAATCTATGATAAAAGCGATTGACCGCCCCTTAGCCGGAAAACTCAAAGGGCATTGTATTGCTTGCTTTACCGGTATTTATCCGACCAATTTATATAAAGACATGCTCAATTTTCAAGAAAAATGTTAAACGTTTTTTTCGGTATAAAAATATGCGCTATGTGATGAAATAAGCACTTAACGCAAGGTTTATTTTTTTAATATTTTATTCATTATACAGCCATAAAAAATGAAACAGTATAAAGAAGCAGGTGTGGATATTGAAGCGGGATACGAAGTAGTACAACGCATCAAAAAACACACTCAACGCACTGCTGTAAAAGGTGTGACAGGTGCTATCGGCGGCTTTGGGGCTTTGTTTGATTTGAGTGCTTATCATCTGAAAGAACCTGTATTGGTGTCGGGAACGGACGGTGTGGGTACTAAATTAAAAATTGCCTTTGAACTCGACAAGCACGATACCATCGGCATAGATTGTGTAGCGATGTGTGCCAATGATATAATAGTGCAAGGCGCAAAGCCGCTGTTTTTTTTGGATTATTTGGCAGTGGGTAAAAATAACCCCGATGTTATAGAGCAAATCGTAAAAGGCGTGGCTGACGGCTGCCAAATGGCAGGCTGTGCTTTGATTGGCGGCGAAACCGCCGAAATGCCGTCTATGTATGCCAACAACGAATACGACATTGCCGGATTTTGTGTGGGAGCAGCAGAAAAATCGCAACTTATCAACGGCTCGCAGGTGCGGGCAGGCGATGCAGTGCTGGGCATTGCTGCTTCGGGGATTCATTCCAACGGATTTTCGCTGGTGCGCAAAATCATCTCCGCTTGTGGCTTATCCTTGCATAAAAACTATTCCGAATTGCACCCCACACAAACTCTGGGCGAGGTGCTGCTCACGCCTACCTCTGTGTATGTACCTGCTGTTCTGGAATTGTTGCAACAGCTTCCCGTTTTGGCAATGAGCCATATTACGGGCGGCGGCTTTTACGAAAATGTGCCGCGAATGTTTGCTGATACAACAACTTTTGGGGTAGCTTTCGACAAAAATGCGTGGCAAATACCGCCTGTGTTTTTGTGGTTGGCGCAACACGGAAAACTGACTATGCCAGACTGTTTTCAGGTATTTAATATGGGTATTGGGTTGGTGCTCGTGGTGCGTGAGCAGAATACGGAAAAGGCTCTTCGCTGTTTAAACGAATTTTTTCCGGCTTATCGCATCGGAACGGTTATTCCGCAAAACCAATTAACTTTTTAGCTGATGAACGACGTTGTTCCCCCTTTCGTGAACCTCGCTGTTTTTGCTTCCGGCAACGGCAGCAATGCAGTTGCTCTCATCAGAGCGGCACAAAGCGGTATTTTGGCGGCAAAAATAGTGGTGCTGATTTGCGACCGCCCCGCCGCTCCGGTTATTGAAAAAGCAGCCGCCCTTGCCGTGCCGGTATGTGCTGCCCCGCGAAGAATATGCTGATAAAGCTGCCCACGAACAGGCAATTTTAAATATTTTAAGACAACATAAAACCGATTTTATTGCTTTGGCGGGTTATATGCGCTTGTTGGGAACTGTGTTATTGAGGACATTCCCGCAAAAAATTGTCAATATTCACCCTTCTTTATTACCCAAATACAAAGGTTTGAACGCCATTGAACAAGCCGTATCGCAAGGCGACCCCGAATTGGGTGTTACTATTCATTATGTAGATGCCGGAATGGACAGCGGCGAAATTATTGCCCAACAAAAAGTATATATCGCCGACCTCAGCCAACCACTTACCGCTATTGAAGCACAAATTCATCGCATAGAGCACGAATTGTATATCCAAACTTTACAAAAAATATTTTCAACATTTTCTCATTCGTCATCACAACTTTAAAGAAGAAAAAAACATATTTATGCGTGCATTACTAAGCGTTTCGGATAAAACATATCTTTTTGAATTGGCAACGCGCCTGCATCAACTTGGTTTTGAGCTAATTTCTACGGGCGGCACTCAAAAAGCAATTTCGGAGTACGGACTGCCCGTGAAAAACATATCTGAGATTACCCATTTTCCCGAAATATTGGACGGCAGAGTAAAAACCCTGCATCCGGCAGTACACGGCGGTTTGCTGGGGCAGTCTTCGCTTGCGGAGCATGTAGCGCAAATGGAAATGCACCAATTGGAGCGCATTGATGTATTGGCGGTGAATTTATACCCTTTTAAAGAAACCCTGCGCCGCAGCGATGCCGATTTTGAAACCTGTATTGAAAATATAGATATTGGAGGTCCGGCGATGTTGCGCTCTGCTGCCAAAAACTTTCATGATGTCATTGTGTTGTGCGACCCCGCCGATTATCTGCCTGTTTTAGATGATTGGGAGCAACAAAACCTCTCCCTGTCGCAGCGAAAAGCTTTGGCAGCCAAAGTATTTCGCCATTGTGCCGCTTATGATGCCCTCATCGCCGATTTTCTTACACAGGAGCTTTTCCCTGAAAAACTCACCCTCACTTTTGAAAAAACACAGCAACTGCGCTACGGCGAAAATCCGCATCAACAGGCGGCTTTATATCGCCACCCTCTGCACCACCGCACTTCCGGCATTTCCAATGCACTGCAATTACACGGCAAAACCTTATCTTACAATAATTTGCAAGATGCCAACGCCGCCCTGCAATTATTGGCAGAGTTTGATGACGATATAACGGCAGTGGCGGTAAAGCATACCAATCCCTGCGGCGTGGGGCGTGGCAATACGGCGGCGGCGGCGTTTGAACAATGTTATCAAGCCGACCCGCTTTCTATTTTCGGCGGCATTGTCGCTATCAATGCTCCCGTTGATGAAGCCACTGCTTTGCAATTATCGGATATTTTTTTGGAAATAGTCATTGCCCCACAATACAGCGAAACTGCTTTGCATATTTTAAAACAGAAAAAGAATCTGCGCATATTACAAATACAATTGCCTTTGCAACGACAACACACACATATTGCGATGATAGAGGGCGGTTTGTTGGTACAGGAAAGCGACTCCCGCACGGCTGCGCGCGAAGATTTGCGGCAAATGAGCGAAAGTTCAGCTTCGGAGGAGCATATCGCTGCTGCTTTGTTTTTGTGGAAAGTAGTGAAGCATGTAAAATCCAACGCTATTGTGGTAGGCAGTGTCCAACGCACCTATGGCATAGGAGCAGGTCAAATGAACCGCGTGGGGGCGGCGAGTATTGCTTTGGAACAAGCAGGAGCATTAGCACAGGGTGCGGTATTGGTCTCTGATGCCTTTTTGCCGCTGCGCGATACCGTAGATATAGCGGCAAAATACGGTATTCGTACTATTGTGCAAACAGGAGGCTCTATAAAAGATGCCGACAGCATACAAGCTGCCAACGAACACGGTATTGCCTTGCTGTTCACTGATATTCGTCATTTCAAGCATTAATTTTTTTGTTAATTTTTTATATATTATAATGAATATTCTCATCATCGGGCGCGGCGGACGCGAGCATTGTTTGGCGTGGAAATGTCGCCGACACAGTGGCGTACAACAAATTTATGTAGCCAAAGGCAATGATGGTATGTGCGAGGTGGCGCAAATAGTGGATATTGATGAAAATGATATAAGTGCTTTGGCGGAGTTTGCTTTGCAAAACGCCATTGATTTGACAATTGTGGGTACTGAAACACCTTTGGAAAAAGGTATCACCGATGTATTTCGGCAGCACGGATTGCGCATTTTTGCACCCACCCAAGCAGCAGCCCGCATTGAAACGAGCAAGGATTTTGCCAAGCAACTGATGCAACGCGCCCATATCCCTACTGCACAAGCCGCCACTTTTACAGATGCAGCAGCAGCCCGCCAATATGTGTTGCAAAAAGGGGTGCCTGTTGTGATAAAAAATGACGGTTTAGCTGCCGGAAAAGGTGTGGTGGTGGCAATGGACGAAGCCACCGCATTGGAAGCAGTAGATTTGATGTTGCTGCATCAGCAGTTCGGTTCGCAAAAAATATTGATAGAAGAATACTTAGAAGGGGAGGAATTTACTTTGATGTGTTTGGTGAATGGAAGAAATTATATCGCTTTACCGCTTTCGCAAGATCATAAGCGTGCTTATAATGGAGATGTAGGTCCTAATACGGGCGGTATGGGAGCTTATACGCCCGTGCCACAAATTCATTGTACGCAAGAAGCATTGCAAAGGGTTGTAGAGCCTTTGTTACGCCAAATGGAAGAAGATGGTTATCCTTTTTGCGGATTTTTGTATGCCGGATTGATGCAAACAGCCGAAGGCGTGAAAGTAATTGAATTTAATGCTCGCTTTGGTGACCCCGAATGTGAAGTATTATTACCCGCTTTGCGCAATGATTTGGTAGCCGACATATTGGAGCTTCTTGACGGAAAATCCACCACCGCCGCTTCATCTGCACCGCTTTCTACTTTGGGCGTGGTACTCTGTGCCGAAGGCTACCCGCAGCAGCCGCACACAGGTTTTCCTTTACATTTTCCCGCCTCTGAAACGATACAGGTATTTCACGCAGGCAGCAAAAAAGTCGGCGATGCTTATGTTTCCAACGGCGGGCGCGTGGCGGTGATTGTGGCACAGGGCGAAACCTTGCAAACAGCACAGCAAAAAGCATATCAATATATAGAAAACATGCAATTATCCGAACATTTTTTTTACAGAAACGACATTGGGCAAAAGGGAATTGCAGCAGAAAAAAGCAATTTATTTATCCAAACTTAAAAAAAACATTAACCACATCCTTTTTTATATTCTTGAATATGGTACTGATTGTTGATTTTGGCTCGCAATACACTCAACTAATCGCAAGGCGCGTGCGGGAACTGCACATTTATTCCGAAATACACCCTTTTGACCATTTGCCCGAAAATATCGCCGATTTCCGCGCCATTATTTTATCGGGTAGCCCCAATTCGGTACACGCCCCTGAGCCTTATTTGCTCGATATGGCTGCTATTGTCGGAAAAGCCCCCATTTTGGGCATTTGCTACGGCAGTCAGCTCATTGCCCACACGATGCAGGGCAAAGTGCTGCCTTCGGAATTGAGGGAGTACGGGCGCAGCCACATCAATATAGCACCGGAGCACCCACTTTTTGAAGGCGTACCCCAGTCGGCGCAGGTATGGATGTCGCACGGCGACAGCATTATGCAAGTACCCGAAGGCTTTCGGATTATCGCCACCACGCCACAAATCCCCATTGCCGCTTTTGAATACCCCGACCAACAGATATTCGGCTTACAGTTTCACCCCGAAGTGAGCCACACGCCGCAGGGTTTGCTGATGCTGAAAAATTTTCTGTATCGTATCTGCAACATCGCTCCCACCTGGACCCCCCAACACTTTGTAGAAAGCACCATCGCTGCCCTCCAACAGCAAGTGCAAAATGCACAAGTACTCTTGGCATTGAGCGGCGGCGTAGATAGTTCGGTGGCGGCGGCTTTATTGCATCGTGCCATCGGTATGCGCCTACATTGCATTTTTGTAGATAACGGCTTGCTGCGCAAAAACGAATTTGAAGCGGTGCTGCAATCGTATAAAACAATGGGGCTGAACGTAAAAGGAGTAGATGCCAAAGCTGTTTTTTATGAAAACTTAAAAGGAATCTCCGAACCGGAGCGCAAGCGAAAAATAATAGGAAAAACCTTTATTGATATATTTGAAGCCGAAGCCCGCCGCCTGCCCGAAATGAGTTTTTTGGCACAGGGCACCATTTATCCCGATGTGGTAGAATCTTTCGGCAAACACTCTGCCAGCATCAAATCGCACCACAATGTAGGCGGCTTACCCGAAAAAATGCACTTGAAAGTGGTAGAGCCTTTGCGCCTTTTGTTCAAAGATGAAGTACGCAAGGTGGGTGCTTTTTTGCAAGTTCCCCAACCTATTTTGCAGCGTCACCCTTTTCCGGGTCCGGGTTTGGCTATCCGTATTCTGGGCGAGGTGAATGAAGAAAAAGTACAATTATTACAAGAAGCCGATGCTATTTTCATACAAGGTCTGCGCCGCGAAGGACTGTATCACGAAGTATGGCAGGCAGGAGTTATTTTGTTGCCGGTGTATTCGGTGGGTGTTATGGGCGATGAGCGCACCTACGAACAATGTGTAGCACTGCGGGCGGTGTCGAGTGTAGATGGTATGACGGCGGACTGGGTGCCTTTGCCTTACGATTTTTTGGCAAAGGTTTCCAATGATATTATCAACTCTGTAAAAGGCATTAACCGCGTGGTGTACGACATCAGCTCCAAGCCGCCCGCTACCATTGAATGGGAATAGGGCAGCATTAAAATTATAAACACGAACCTGTTTTTTTTATAAATTTCAGCACTTAAAACCATTACTTTAGTTGATTTTCATTCTTTTTGTAAAAATATTTTTTTGATATATATGAGTAAAATTATCCGGCAAGCTCTTACTTTTGACGATGTATTGCTCGTCCCCGATTATTCCGAAATATTGCCGCATCAGGTAAATACCGGCACTTGGCTCACTCGCCACATTCGGTTGCATATTCCCTTGATGAGTGCCGCTATGGATACTGTCACCGAAGCGCGTATGGCAATAGCAATGGCGGGCGAGGGCGGTATCGGCATCATTCACAAAAATATGAGCATGGAGGCACAGGCGCAGGAAGTAGAAAAAGTAAAATTAGCACGCAATGTGATGATAAAAGACCCTTTTCATCTTTCGCAGCATCATTTTGTATATGAAGCCGATGAATTGATGAAACGTTTTGGAATTTCCTCTATTCCCATCACCGAAGGCAGCAAATTGGTCGGTTTGCTCACCGCCCGCGACCTCCGTTTTGAGAGCGACCACCACAAAAAAATATCCGAAGTAATGACCCCGCTTCAAAATCTTATCACTGCCACTGACGTAAGTTTGGACGAAGCGCGGCATATTTTGCTCAAAAACAAAGTAAAACGCCTGCCCCTTGTAGATGCTCACGGCAATTTGAAGGGTTTAATGACAATGAAAGATTTGGAAAAAACGCTGCAATATCCCAATGCCGTAAAAGATAAAGCCGGACGCTTGATAGCGGGGGCGAGTATCGGTGTTACTGCTGATATGGAGCTGAGATTGGAAAAATTAGTAGATGCTGAAGTAGATGTAGTGGTGCTGGATACGGCACACGGGCACTCCGAGGGCGTGATAAGGGCGGTGCAAAATATCAAGAAAAAATACCCCGATTTGCAACTCATTGCTGGTAATGTGGCTACTGCCGCCGCCACTGCCCGCCTCATTGATGCCGGAGCCGATGCCGTAAAAGTAGGTGTGGGACCCGGCTCTATTTGTACCACACGCATTGTGGCAGGTATCGGCGTGCCGCAGGTCAGTGCTATTATGGATTGTGCCGAAGTAGCCAAAGCTCAGGGTGTGCCGCTTATTGCAGATGGCGGTATCAAGTATTCGGGCGATATTGTAAAAGCCATTGCCGCCGGAGCCGATGTGGTGATGCTGGGTAGTTTGCTCGCTGGTTGCGAAGAAAGCCCGGGCGAAGTAGAAATTTTTCAAGGACGACAATACAAAGTATATCGCGGTATGGGTTCTATCGGTGCAATGAATCAGGGGGGCGGCGACCGCTATTTTCAAACACAAAGCAAAAAATTTGTACCCGAAGGCGTAGAAGGGCGCGTGGCTTATAAAGGCAAGGTTGCCGAAAGTGTGTATCAGTTGGTAGGCGGCTTGCGACAAGGTATGGGATATTGCGGAGCAGCCGACATTTCGCAACTCAAAAACGACACTCAATTTATACAAATTACGGCGGCAAGCCTCAAAGAAAGCCACCCGCACAGCATTTATATCACCAAAGAAGCTCCTAATTACAGCCTCAGCCATTCATAAACAAATCTTCAATTTTTATTCGTTTACTATGCCGTCGTCATCTACATTACAATATCAAAATCCACTCACCGAACGCTATGCGAGTGAGGAAATGTTATATAATTTTTCGCCGCAAAAAAAATTCTCTACTTGGCGCAAATTATGGCTCGCACTGGCACAATGCCAACAACAACTCGGTGTTGCCATCAGCGATGAGCAGATTGCTGCTTTGGCGCAAAACACAGAAAATATTGATTTTGAAAAGGCGCGTGCTTATGAAAAAGCATTTCGCCACGATGTAATGGCTCATATTCATACGCTGGGCGATGCCGCTCCGGTAGCACGCCCCATTATACATTTGGGCGCGACGAGTGCTTTTGTGGGCGACAATACCGACCTCATACAAATCCGCGACGGGCTGCACCTCATTCGCCGCCGACTGCTCCACGTCATCGCTGCGCTTGCCGCTTTTGCCCGCACCCACAGCCACTTGCCCACGCTGGGTTTCACACATTATCAACCGGCACAGCTCACCACCGTTGGCAAAAGGGCTACTTTATGGCTGCAAAGTTTGTTGTTGGATTGGGAAGAACTCGAATTTAGAAGCCAGCACCTTCGGTTCAGGGGCGTAAAAGGGACAACAGGAACAGGAGAGAGTTTTAAAAATCTTTTTGACGGCGATTATCAAAAATTATTGCAATTAGACGAAATGATAACGGAGCGTATGGGCTTTGAGAGGCGTTTTGAAGTAAGCGGACAAACTTACGACCGCAAAATCGACAGTTCCATTGCCCAACTGCTCTCCAACATTGCTCAATCGGCGCATAAATTCACCAATGATATTCGTTTACTTGCCAATTTGAAAGAAATAGAAGAGCCTTTTGAAAAAAAACAAATCGGCTCTTCGGCAATGGCTTATAAGCGCAACCCTATGCGCAGCGAGCGGATAGCTTCTTTGGCGAAGTTCGTTATATCGCTCAACGACTCCGCCGCTATGGTTGCCGCCACACAGTGGTTGGAGCGCACGCTCGACGATTCCGCCAACAAACGCCTCACCCTGCCGCAGGCTTTTCTGGCTACCGATGCCCTCCTGATATTGTGGCACAATGTAGCCGAAGGTTTGGTGGTATATCCTAAAATGATGGAACGCCATATCCGCGAAGAACTGCCCTTTATGGCAACCGAGCAAATTTTGATGCAAGCCGTAAAAAACGGCGGCGACCGACAACATTTACACGAAAAAATACGGCTTCACAGCATAGAAGCCGCCAAAAAAGTAAAATGGGAAGGCGAATCCAACGATTTATTGGAGCGCATTATGAATGATGAAGATTTTAAAGGAAAAATAGACGAAGCTGCGCTGTCTGACGTATTAGAGCCTTTGAATTTTGTAGGATTTGCACCCCAACAAACCATAGATTTCCTCGACCATCAGATAGACCCCCTGCTTTCGCAGTATCAATATCTGCTGGGCGGTATGAGCAGCGACCTCAAAGTATAAAAAAAATGGCAGGCACTTGTTCTTTGCTTTCTTAAAAAACGGTTTTACGTTCCATAACCGTATATTTTCACGGTGGCAGACGTAAAATTTCACGTTCCTGACGTGAAATTTCACGGTACGGTCCTGACGTGAAATTTCACGGTAACAGACGTAAATTTTCACGTTCCTGACGTGAACGTTCACGGTGGCAGACGTAAACGTTTACGTTCGGAGGTGCATGGTTTACGTTCTTTACGCCAATTTTTACGTTCCTGACGTGAAATTTCACGGTATCGGGCGTAAAATTTCACGGTGGCAGACGTAAATTTTCACGTTCCTGACGCGAAATTTCACGTTCTCGACGCAAACGTTTACGGTGGCAGACGCAAACGATGCACCTCTAAGCCCGAAATATGGCATAGATGCAATAAAAACGATGGTTTGACAAATATACCTGAGTTGCTCAATCGTGCGGAATAGGGGCTTTTTTAAGTATTTTTTTTTAAAATCTAAAAAAAGAAACTTAACCCAATAAGTAGTTGTATAAAAATACTTCTATATTTAGAAATTGATAATCGGATACTTATGCTAACTAAAAACTAAAAACTAATCACTCACAACTGCTTATAACATACAGCAGCTACATCAAGCATATAATATTATTTTTTTGCCGAATACTTATTTAAAATATTAAAAAAACAAACACAAATCTATGCCAATTTATTCCGTAGTAGGTACGCAGTGGGGCGATGAAGGAAAAGGAAAACTGATTGATGTATTAGCCGACAGTGCAGATTATGTAGTGCGCTATCAGGGCGGCAACAACGCCGGACATACCGTAGTGGTAGGCGACGAAAAATTTGTGCTGCACCTCCTGCCTTCGGGTGTGCTGCACCCCCGCGCCAAATGCCTCATCGCTACCGGTGTAGTGGTGGACATACCCGTGTTGCTCCGCGAAATAGCTACGCTGCAAGCCAAAGGTGTTGCCACCGACCATATTTTTATCAGCGACCGTTGCCACCTTATTATGCCGTATCACATCAAATTAGATGAACTCAAGGAGCAAAGCCACCAAAAAATAGGCACTACCAAACGCGGTATCGGTCCGGCGTATGTGGACAAATACGACCGCTGCGGTATCCGAATGGCGGATTTGTTCAACGACAACATTTTGTATCAAAAAATAAAAGAAAATCTGTCGCACAAAAATCTCATCTTACAACATATCTATCAGGCAGCACCTTTTGATGCAGACCTTTTATTTGAGGAGTACCGACAATATGCCGACTTGCTGCGCGAGCGTGTGATAGATACACGCCTTGAAATGCAAAACGCTTTGCACAATGAAAAAATGATTTTGTGCGAAGGCGCACAGGCTTTGATGTTGGATATTGATTATGGCACTTATCCTTATGTTACTTCATCGTCTCCTACGGTGGGAGCTATTTCGGTGGGCACGGGCATTGCGCCGCAACACATCAAAAGAAGCTACGGCGTAATGAAAGCCTACGCTACACGGGTGGGCGAAGGTGTTTTTGTCACCGAACAGAACAACGACACAGGTGCGTATTTGCGCAACAAAGGAAATGAATACGGTGCTACCACCGGACGAGCACGCCGCATCGGTTGGTTAGATTTGCCTGTGGTGCGCTATGCCTGCCAAATCAATGGGCTTTCTGATGTGGTGATGACCAAAATTGATGTATTGAGTGGTTTGGACGAAATACAAGTGGCTGTGGCATATCGCTGCGGCGGCGACCACCCCACCCGCAATATTCCCGCCGACCTCTCCTACCCCAATGCCGACATCAGTGCCGTATATGAAACCTTTGAAGGCTGGAACGAAGACCTCAGTGCCATCAAAAATTACCACGATTTGCCCCCCGCCTGCCGCCGCTATATCGAATTTATTGAAGATTACCTCCAAACCCCCCTCACGATGATTTCGGTAGGACCGGAGCGCAATCAAAATATTTTTAAAAACGGGTCTATAAAATAAATGCTGTCGTTTTTTTTATAACTTTTTGATTATCAATATCAAAATTTAGCTTCGGTAGCGTTCAATTTATACGCTCGAATTTTTTTTTGCAAAAAAAATTTGGCGTTATGAAAATAACGTGTTAGATTTGGAGTAGAACTCATTAAAAAACGCTCTTTTACTATGAAGCATCTGCTCTACCCCCCCTATTTAGCGTAATTACAACGTTATTTTTATGTGTAGTCTTGAAGGCGCAGCCGCCAACCCAAGAACCGACTGTATTGCCACTTGCTTTTGAATACCCAGATAATACTGTCTTTATCTCGGAGGTGGTTTTTCACGCAGACGAAGCTGTTTTAGTAAACGGGCAGCCTCAAAAAAAATGGATCATTGTGGTAGATGACATTACTACCGAACCTATTTCGGGAATCGATGCTACGGTGGTATGGAAAGACGGTGCTGCCAGCAATCCTGCTGCTTATTGGGGCGGCAAATGCAATGCCATTGTGAGTGCCAAGTTTAATGCGAAACAATGTGGAATGTTGGGATATGCCAATATTTGGGCAAAAGCAACGGTACAGACGGCTTTGATTTGCCGCCGCGCCTACTCAACGACAACTACGAGTACCCACCCACCGAAATGATCCAAGCCTTTGAACAAGGGCGGGTACTGGGTTATGAGGCTTTTGCTTTTGAATGGACTATTGCCGAAAGCGAAGCCGCCTTAGAAACAGCCCCTAAAGCCAAATTTACCACCAAATTCCGCCTCTATGTTACCCGCGATAAGCCGAATGTAGGACAATATTATGGAATTGACAATCCTAATGAACCCGGCAATGGATATTATAATATACACGAAACCTCCATACACCACGCTTGTGTGAGTGCGCATCAGTTATCTACAAAAGATGAGATTGTAGGGACTATTTTTACAAAATATTTCAAAGATTTGAAAGCGAAAGACATTAAAGGAGATCCACTTACTTATTGGGGGAAGGGAGAAGATTCATATTGTACTAATTTAGAAGATTTTTTTAAGTACAATGATGGTACTTGTGGAACTTGGGCTAGATACATGAAAGAAATTTTGCGAATACATAATATTGATGCAGATGAGGTAGATATAGGTGTTGTCAATCCTGCTATAAACCTTATAGAAGAAGAGAAAATTACTAAAAAAATGACTCAAATTATGCTAAATGCGGGCATATCAGGTGTAATTAGTACTGGTAAAACGTCTTTTATGGTAAAAGAGTGGGAAGACAAAGCCAATGGAGAATGTTATGAATTAGGAGATGAATATATTTATGCAAGTGGAGTGGTGGGGATTCCTGCACAAAACAAAGATGACCCATGTTCTATTTTTCGTAATCATGTAGTGCTTCAATATACAACTGCCAATGAAAAACAATTGTTTTTTGACCCCTCCTACGGCGTGGCAAAAGCCCAATTGAATGATTATGAAAACGCAGCTATTAAAGTGGTAAGGGGTGTTCTCTGTAGTATAACATATACAGATTTATCTACGGGAAATTACATTATATCTTATTATATATATATAAGTAAAAACAATACCAATAATACGACAGAGTTAAAATATACCGTAGAATAATAAAAATTTAATATGAAAATATATTTACAACTATTATCACTTTTTGTGTATTCTTTTCTTATTGCACAAGAGAAAATACTGAAAGATTATGTTATCCCCAACGAAAAATTTGACAGCCTTAATAATGTTTGGATAGAAGAACCTGTTCCGTTTGTGGAGGTATATGAAGAAATAATTGATAACAAGCTAACAGGTAAAACCGTTTTTGAATTTTCACCCAAAAAGCAATTAATACTGAACCATCGATTTTTTTGTTCCAGTAAACATACTTTTTATATAGCTTGGAATGATAGTACATTGGTGTATTTTATCCGTTTTGCAAATACTATTTTGGAGTGTAAGACTTATAAATATAGCATAGAGAAGGGAATAGTTGAACCTGTGAGAACAAATTATACAGAACCTCTATTAGGTCCAAGGCCATATAGGAGTGACGGAAGAATTCAGGATATACGAATATTAAGCGGAGATATGATACTAATAGGTGATGAAATTAAACAGTTATCAAGATACCAACGCAAACTACTCTATTTAAAAGATGATAAATTGTATTTGTATGATTTATAAAACAGATATTACGAAAAACACATGAAAAATATTAATTTTTATATAATACTATTTTTAGTTTTTACAAATACCACTATAGCGCAAGAGGTGTCGGGGCAGTATATGTCAGGTTTTATACAAGATGTGGTACTTGATGAAGACAAAAATACACATTTAAAACCTGTTCTTCGGATAGTACAGGTGAGCAGAAATAAAAAAAATAAAATATTACTCACTTTTCCTGATGCATCAAAATTTGTCGTACCCTCATCAAATTATTTGAGTGCCAGTATAGCTCCCAGCGACTCCAATACCGTATATTTCACCCTCAGCGACTCTCTTTTGTTTTCAGCCGCTTTCACAGACAGCCTCCGTAGCGATGTGCTCCTTTCGGTGTATCGCTACAATGCGTCAAAAAAAAGCCTGCAAGCCATCGCCGAAAAAATAATATTGGACAACAGCACCCTGCACGAAGGAAACTTGATAAAGATACGCACCCTGCACGAAGATTTGATAGTGTTGTTATATGGTACTGCGGAACAAACCAAACGCCGCCTTATACAAATTAAAAACAATACTATTGTTATAAAAAACTTATAAAGTATAAAACAATGAAAACTATCACTATACTCATCAGTTGGCTACTGGGGTTTATGCTCAGTGCCCAAACCGCCAGCAATTTAAGTGTGCTTATTACACCCGCTTCCAAATGCGAACAGCAAGGCTGTATAGATATCACCATCAACGGCGGTCATTCACCTTATATGGTAGAGTGGTGGGGCAATACGGTTAGTAACTCAGAAATAGTAGTAAACGGCTCAAGTGATCTGGCAGATTTGTGCAATATTCCGGCGGGCAACTATTGGCTTTATATCACAGATGCTTGGTGCGGTGCTATTTTTACGGTTTTCACCGTACCTGAGCAAAACGCAAGCATAGAGGTGCTTTCTTTACAGCACGTTTCTAAATGCGAGGGCAATATATGCGACGGAGCTATTAGCGTTGCAATAGACGAAGATTTGGTAGGAAAAGACTATGAATTGGAATGGAGTAAGGAAGGAGGAGGTTCGGTTGGTGGTTCATATACAGAAACGGGGATAATGAATTTGTGCCAAGGCACTTACATCGTAGAACTCTATACCGAAAACTACGAATGCCTGATAGATACCAAAAAAATAGAAGTCTGCTGCTGCAAAGGCGATGTTACTCCCAGCATCACCTATCCCAATTGTGATGGATATACCCAAGTATACCCGCTTTTGGAAATAACAGGAGCCACACCAATAGTACCCACCTTAGATAACCCCACCGGCGGCTCTATTAATATTGATGTATCCATACCCGACGATTACACCACTCCCGTAGTATATCAATGGACAGGACCCAACGGCTACACCGCCTCCACACAAGACATCAGCGGCTTGGGTCCCGGCAAATATTGTGTCGTTATTACCACAGGCTGCTCCTACAAAATTAAAAAATGTTATGAGTTGTTTAGTTGCGATTTTATAAAACTTGAGGTCACTGCGGTCGGCACTTCAGGCGATTGCAATGGTTTGGGTACGGCAAGTGCTTCTGCAAGCGGCGGTAAGTCTCCTTATAATTTTATTTGGAGCAATGGCCTGCAAGGTAGTACTATTAATTATTTGTCATCAGGAACTTATACCGTACAAGCTATTGATGCAAACGGGTGTAAAAGCACAAATATAGGCAGCGTAGAGATTAAAAATAATGAAGGCTTATTAACAGCAGATGAAAAATGTGGTATTTATTGTAACGGAAAATTTATAGAGCAAGGAGAGATCACGGAGCAACAAACAGATCCAAACTGTATAGTTACTACTTATTGTACGGGCAATTTGGCACATGTTGGCAATGCAGGCGAGTATGAATTAAAAATGACAAATTTCACATCTTGTGACGCAGCTAAGATTTGTAAAAACGACCCCAATCCAGAAAACCCTCATTTTTTTGGTATAGATGGAATTCCATTGGGGGGAATAACACTTTTTAGTAAAGATATAGATAAACAATGCTTTCGCTGTGCTCAGGTAGATGCTTATTGTGAATTTATTGATGTGGAGCCGCTCAATCCTAATGGTCCCATAAATGTTCGCTTTATTACGGATTTGGTAGTCAATTTGGAGATAAAATTTGATACAATAGGCATTTGTGGTACGAGTGCTTCTATGATTTTAGCTACTTGTGATGGCAAACAAATTACTTTTTGTGATGACGAATTTTGTGCTTGTAAGTGCAATTATTATGAGGGAGCGTTTTTTGAGGATAGCGGAAAAAAATCAATAAACGAAAATACAGACACCAGCTTACATAAAAACAGTAATTTTGTTGTATCTCCTAATCCTTTTAAAGATTACCTAAATATTATAATGGAGTTATCACAAAAAGAACATTTGAACATTACGCTGTATAATTCAATAGGAGAAATGGTATTTTTAATGAAAAAGGAAGTCGAGCAGGGCAGGGGTGTTTTACAAGCAGATTTTAGCAAAATGGTATCAGGTGTTTATTTCCTACATATCAACAACGCACTCAATACCACAATTTTTCAACAGAAACTCATCAAAATTGAATAAAAAGATGTTTAAATTTTTATTAAATGTTCTTTTGTTTTGCGCTATTATTTATCCGTTTGATAATAGTATTGGACAATTTTTTGGAAAATGTTCTTTCTCTTTGACAGTAGATGCTCCTGTACCCGAATGGGCTTTTTTTAAAGTAGAATTGACTGATGATTATAATACGTGACCGACTTATTTAGGTGGTTATTATTTTTCTTTTTGCCTGCTGATAGTTTGCAAACTCCCAATGCTACTTTATATGAAGTGCTGTATGGCGATTCGATTATTTTAGCTCAAACTTATATACCCATTCTTACAGATACAGACACAACATATGAATTTGCGCTAATCCGAGATTGCGACTACAACCTGACCCTAACCCTACATGGTATTCCGTATATTGCTGTTCAGGATAGTGAAATTCCGGTTGGTAAAATTAAACTCTATGACTCTGATATTTTATTACCGAACTTACTTCCAATAGAAGAAGCCATAGCCGCGGGAGCTAGAAGATTTAATGTAGGATTAGATTTTTATAATCTTGAGAAATTTTTTATAGAAAAAGATACTGCCGTACAGGTATGTGAAAGCGCAATATATGAGCTAAATGGGATATATTACAGAGAAAATACTAACATTGTTGATACTACACATCTTCGTAAAAACGCCTGCGATACTATCTATCATTATCAAATTTATTTTAAAGGAACTTGCCCCGACGTTTTCCCCTCTGCTTTTTCGCCCAATGACGATGGCAACAACGACACCTACCGCCCACTGCTGGCAGAGGCGGGCGCACAAGTATCCAGCTATCAACTCAATATCTACAACCGCTACGGGCAGTTGGTCTTTGGCAGCAACGACCCCCACCTCGCCTGGGACGGCACTTTCAATGGCAAGCCGCAGCCTGTCGGGGTGTATCTATTTTATTGCACCTACCAAACCGACCAAAATTCCAAGCATTTCACCGAAAAAGGCAGTATTACCCTGATACGATGAATAATATATTTGTATTTGATTTTTAATAAAAATATCGCTACACCACTCGTGCCGGTGCAAAACGGCGCAACATTTTCAGTGTCACCTCAAAATCTTTTGCCAAAGGTGCTTCTATTTGCAGCGTTTCATCTGTAAGGGGGTGCTGAAATCCGAGTTGCAGGGAGTGGAGGCAGGTGCGTTCCATCAAAGGCTGCTCCTCACCACTGCGGTTCAGGTTAAATCTCCTTTTCATCGCCGACAACAACAAAGGCTTGCCTTTTCCGTACAAAGTATCGCCCACCAAAGGAAAACCCACCGCCCGAAAATGCGCCCGTATCTGATGCTGTCTGCCCGTTTCCAAATCTATTTCCACCAAAGTATGCGCTTTAAAACATTCCAGCACACGGTAGTGCGTCACCGACCTTTTGCCGCTTTGTCGGTTTATTTCCATCAGTCCGCGCTTGGGATTGAGTGCCAAAGGCAAGTCAATCGTGCCGGTGGCGGTGAGCATCACACCTTCGCACAGTGCATGGTATTTTTGGATACCTGACGGCTCTCAAATTGCTTGGATAAAACTTTATGCACCTGCGCTTGCTTGGCAAAACACAAAGCTCCGCTCGTTTCTTTATCCAAACGATGTACCACAAATATTTCGGGATAGCGGCTTTGCAGCATATCACGAACATTGGGCAATTCGGGTTCGTAGCGGTCGGGAATGGTGAGCCAACCCGCCGTTTTGTTCAGCACGAGCAGGCTGTCATCTTCATAAATAATGAGATTGGGATTTTTTACAGACATGTAAATAGTATAAATACAAAAAATGAATACGCCCGAAAACGTTTATTATAAAAAAGGCGAAGATAGTGTAAGTATCCTTCTTTTTGGTAAAAGAAGGCTTGTATTGGGTGTTTTTTTTAAAATCATTTTCGCACCAATATCGTAAATTCATACAAAGGATAGTCGTGGAGCAAAGCCACCCGTGCCGAAAAATGACGTTTGCAGTAGTCAAACCAAAAAGTGGGCGAGGCATAATATAAATAATCGCGCTGCTTGGGCGGGTCGGAGTAAGCGGTGAGTAAATTAAAAGCAAAACCGCGCTTGCTCAAACGCTGCAATTGTGCCAACTCATCGCAAATATATTGCTCCCATTGTGTGGTATTTTGTTGTTGCTTTACGTTCCACACCCCGCTCGCTACTACAAAATCTGCCGCCGTTTCGGGAATTTGTCGGCTGAAAGCAAGTGCCGGGTATTGCTCTTGTGCCGTCTGCAACATCGCCGCCGAAATATCATAGCCGCTATATATAATATCGGTATAAGTCTGCCTTTGCAGCCACTCCCAAAAAGCACCATAGCCGCAGCCGTAATCCAACACCGAAAAATTGCTTTTTTGTGCATCAAAAAGTTGCGCCAACACCGCAAAACGCAACTCCTGCGATGCCGCCCCATTCCAGTCTGCGCCCTGTGGTGTAGTGCCGTGAGCCTGCAATTTGGCAGTATAATAATGATCCGTCTGCTGCAAAATTTCTGTTATTTTCATCTCAAATATAATCTTCCGTTTTTTTCTCCACAAAATACAAAGGACGCTCTTTGACCTGCTCAAAAATTTTTCCGATATAAATACCCGCAATGCCCACCGACACCAAAATTACGCCCGTAGAAAACAACAAAGCTGCCATCAATGAAGTATAACCCGGTGCCGCCCCGCGAATACAATACGCCGCCACCAAATATAGTGCGTACAACACCGAGCCTATGAACAAGAAAAACCCCAAACCGATGCTCAACCGCAGCAGCTTATCCGACTGAGAAGTAATGCCGTCTAATGCGTGTCGCAGCAATTTTGAAAAAGTGTAGCTGCTATTGCCTTCGTAGCGCGGCTGATGCTCAATATCAAGGGTACTGTGCGGAAAACCCAGTGTTTGTACCAACAATAAATAATGTCGGTGTACATCTTTTATTTGCAGAAAAGCCTCAACAGCACGGCGGCTCAACAGTGAATATGCCCCGATTTGTTCGCCTAGCGATTTGGTTTCTGCCAGATAATTGTAAATGCTGAAATAAAGCCGCGCCGTGATGTTTTTAAACCAACCGTGCCGGCGTTCTTGCTTGCGCGTATAAACAATGTCGTAGCCTTCGCGGGCACGTTGCAGCAGCAGCGGAATATAATGAGGCGCATCTTGCAGGTCGCAGTCCATCACAATGATATATTGCCCACGCGCCGTCTGCAGTCCGGCAGTGATGGCGATATGCTGCCCGAAATTGCGGCTCAATTTGATGCCGCGCACCGCATTGCATTGCCGCGCCGCCACTTCTATCGCCTGCCACGAAGCATCGGGACTACCGTCTTCTACCAAAATAATTTCGTACTCCAAACCCAAAGGAGCAAGAGCCTCAACCATTTGCCGCACCAACTCCGATACGATAGCCTGTGCCCGATACACCGGACTCACCACACTTATCATCACCTTTGTTTCGGCTGCTTTCATTCGTTTTGTATCAATAAAAAAGTACTATGTTTTTTTTAAAAAAAACAGCTATATAAGTGCCAAAAATAAACAAGATTGCCTTAGTAAACAATTTTCATTGAAATTGATATGCACGAGAACTATTATTTTGGAACACAGAGTGTCTTTATTTTTTTTAAAATAAAAAAAAACACACTGCTATTTTTAATAACAGTGTGTTTTTATGCAAAAATAAAATTAAAAATTAACGCACCACTATTTTTTGATAAGCAACAGTGCCATTATTCATACTTAAAGTGGCAATATAAATGCCGCTTTGCAACACACCCGCCGGCAAGTTGAAAGTTGCTTGTGAAGCAGCCTCATCTTGTTTCCATTGATGTACTGTTTTTCCTTGAATATCGCTAATGCTCAATACAAAACCCTGCGGCGCATCATTCACTGTAAAGTTGATAACACCATCAGTCGGGTTCGGGTAGGCTTGCAATGAAGTAACCCACAGACCTTTGCTTGCTGCTGTGTTGGTATTGGCAGTATAATTCGGTTTACTTTTTGCCAAAGTAGTCATATCTGTATTGATAGTTGTACCCTGTACCACCACAGCGTCAGCGGGTACATCTAAACTTTTAGCACCGCCACAGCCATCAGGGAATGCTTCAAAGAAACAGCCGCTTTTTGCCCAAAAACCACTCGTAAGACTTACATAGCTGGCAGCACCGCAATCATAAGTGATATTAGCCCCCGAATTGATGATATTGTTTGCCGTGATAACACCGGAACATTCAAAATCAAAAGTTTCGCCACTTACAAAATCATCGGTAGTATTTACATAGTTCAAAGAAGTAGGACAAACCGGAGCGCATACTTCTGCTACCACATCATCTACAAAGAAATGGCTTATATTGCTGGCATTGGTAATCGCTTGAAAACGGATTTCTACTGTTTGTCCGGCATAAGATGTCAAGTCAAAAGTTGCTTGTGCATAGTTCCCCATAGACGTATTGGTACACAACTGATAAGTAGTAACAGTCGTGCCGTTTATTTTTAAATACGCTACATCTCCTGTACAAGTAGTTTGAGTAGTGGTGTATATCAAATAATAATAGGTGAGCGTGGCTGTAGAACCCGCCGGAATAGTAATAGATTGCCAAACTTGTGAGTTTTCATTATTGGCACCGCCCAACCAAGCCGACCAAGCACCGCTATTATAAACGTTGCTGGTATTATCAACGGTTTGAAAACCATTGGAAGAAGATTCCGACCAACCCACATTTGCTCCCGATTCAAAACCGCCATTGGTAATATAATCACTACAAGTAGAAGATGTTGTTGTAAAACTATATACAGTTGACCAAGCACTGGTGCCACAACTGTTAATGGTGCGCACACGCCAGTAATAAATAGTTCCAACACTCAAAGAACTGCCCACAGTATAAGAAGTACCTGTAATACCTGTTCCACTGGCTACTGTGCTGCCAAATGTATTAGAAGTAGATACTTGTACATCGTAAGAAGTGGCACCTGAAACTGCAGTCCATGTCAAAGTAGGAGTAAGTGCAATATTAATGGCTGCATTGGCAGGGCTGCTCAATGCAGGTGCGGCAGGTGCAGTACAAGCCAATGTAGTAAAGCTCCGAATCGTTGACCAAGCACCGGTACCGCAGCTATTTACAGAACGCACACGCCAGTAATAAGTAGTGCTATAAGCAAGTGCGGGCGATACGGTATAAGAAGTATTCGCTCCGCTATAAGAAGCATAAATAGTAGCAAATGTAGAAGATGTAGATACTTGCACTTCATAAGAAGTAGCAGCATTTGTGCCTGTCACTGCACCCCAGCTCAAAGTTGGCGAAAGGGCAACATTGGTGGCGGCATTGGCAGGGCTGCTCAATGCAGGTGCCGCAGGTGCCGCAGTACACGCAGCACCGCAAGCAGTAGAACTCAACAATGAAACACGTACTCCTCCGCTGGCAAACAAAGCCTGCATTCTTGTTTTTTGTCCGGCAGAAAACATATTCATACAAGCATCATCGGTATAGTCCATGTAGTTCATAAACATATCGCTGGAACTACAAGATGTTTGAGGATAAGCAGGGCAGCCGTAATATTCACTAGCTTGATTGGGCGTGTCTGACACCAAATCGCTGCCAGTACAAGCTCCGCCGTCATCACCCCAGATATGATATAAATTCAAATAGTGACCTACTTCGTGCGTAGTAGTACGTCCCTTGTCAAAAGGTGAAGTTGCTGTTCCTGTAGTACCAAAGTACAAATAATGGATTACTACACCATCGGTAGCACTTGGACCTCCCGGAAATTGTGCATAACCCAATAAGCTTGAACCCATATCACAGACCCAAATATTCAAATAACTAGAAGGATCCCAAGCATCTATACCTCCTGAAGAAGTATATTTTACGGCATCATTATCACTGAACGTACCAACTGCGGTAGAAGTGTTGGTGATACCGTCAGTAGCGTTGCCTGAAGGGTCTATGGTAGCCAAACAAAATTCAACCTCTGCATCGGCAGCAATTCCTGTAAAAGCAGAAGGAGTAGAAGAAGCATCTGCATTCAAACGGCGAAAATCTTCATTCAATACGTCTATTTGTGATTGTACTTGTGCGTTGCTGATATTTTCGGTAGAATTTTGATACACAACGTGTACCACCACCGGAATAGTAACAACTGCACGGTCTGCCTTACCGCCTTTTTGTGAATAAGACTCAGTAAAGGCTTCTATTTCTTGCCTTTTTTGTTCATAAAGTGGGTCTTTTTGTTTAATTAGCTCATGATGATGCATGGTGCTGCAACGGTCTTGTGCCCAAGCATTTTGTTGCTGGATAAGAGCTGTAAGCAACAGCAGTAGCACAAGAAAATAGTTTTTAATCATTTCTTTTAGTAAAAGATAATTTTTGAGATAGTTAAAAAATGTAATTTAGTTAGGGGTGCTTGATATTTATCTTATTATTGTTATTTTAAAATTTATCTATCCCTTACAGCTTAGTGAATTACGGAAAAAACTGTTTCGGCTGCTTTCATTGCCGTTAAAAATTCGTCCATATCCAACTGTGTAGGTATATTTTCCTGCTCAAAAAAGCGCAGCAGATTTTCGGTTGCCAAGTTGCCCACCAATTCATCTTTTGCCATCGGGCAGCCCCCAAATCCTTTCATCGCTCCGTCAAAACGGCGACAACCATATTTGTAGGCTATTTCCACTTTTTCGCGCCAGTTGTGAGGTGCGCTGTGCAGGTGCGCGCCAAATTCTATGTGCGGATAATCTTCGGTGAGTATGCCGAATAGTTTGCCGATAAGAGCGGGGTCGGCGGTACCGATGGTATCCGCCAGCGAAATAATATCTGCTCCTATTTCTTCATCTATCCTGTCCACCCAGTGTTCTACGAGGGAATAATCGTAAAAATCGTTATATGGATTACCGAAAGCCATCGACAAATACACCACTAAGTGTTTGCCGTTGATTTCGCAGAGGTTTTTGATTTCTGCCAATACTTGCAAGGATTCTTCAATGCCTTTGTTGGTATTGCGGCGTTGAAAGGTTTCTGACACCGAAAACGGATACCCCAAATAGGTGATTTCGTCACGTTCGCCGGCGAGCGTAGCTCCGCGTGTATTGGCGATAATAGCAAGCAGGCGCGTTTTGGTATCGTCTAAATCTAATTTTTCCAGCACTGCCGCCGTATCCTGCATTTGCGGTATGGCTTGTGCCGATACAAAACTGCCGAAATCCAAAGTATCAAAACCTACTTTGAGCAGTTGATTCAGATAATGCGCCTTTTGTTCGGTCGGGATAAATGTTTTGATGCCCTGCATGGCATCGCGCGGACACTCTATAATTTTTACGGAAGATATTGATGACATATAGGATTTCTATGTTCAATAAAAAAACTGAGGCGGCTTTTATCTATTTATAATTATTATAGACAAAAAATCTCTGTAAAGTAACAATAAAAAAAGGGGAATTAAGGTCTGAGGTGCAAAGTTAGCTAAAAATTTGTGTTCATGAAAACTATGTTTTTGTTATATATATTTCCACTAATAATTAAATCCGGTATTGTTGTTTTTATAAATATTGCTAAATTGCGGTATGAAAGCCGATGCTCATTTTTTTGAACAAGTATATGATATTTGTCGCCTTATCCCAAAAGGGCGCGTAACAAGTTATGGTGCTGTTGCCCGCTGTTTGGGGGCTTCGGCGCGTATGGTGGGCTTTGCCATGAACCACTCGCACACGGCATCGCTGCCGGTGCCCGCCCACCGCGTTGTCAATAGCAAAGGCGTATTGTCGGGTAAGCACCATTTCGGCGAGCCGCAGCGCATGCAACAACTCTTGGAAGCCGAAGGCATCACCGTCATCAACGACCAAGTGGAGCATTTTGACCAACTATTTTGGAATCCGCTCACCGAAATCAATATTTAAGAAGCTCCCCGCGTATTTATTGAAACTTTTTTTATGTTCTTTTCGTTGCTTAGTCTTTGAACTCAATCATTCAAAACACCCATGAAATCCTTACATAAAACTGCTGTTGATATTGTTTCAGAGCGCATTTTAACCGAAGACCGCCGCAAAAATTTACTCACTTTGCTGGCTGTCTCTGCGGGCATTGACATTGCTATGTCTTTTGCCGAAGTTCCGTTTTTGGTAGCTACGGTGGGCGGCGGACTTATTTTAGACGAGATTTTGGAGTATTTTATTTCAAAAGCTATTACTAAGTCGTCTATGAGCGATTTTAAATTGAGCTGGACAGACCGCCTCCTCGGTTTGATACCTATTCCGGGTGTGACGGCGGTAACAGTACGTTGCCTGAAATTGTTGTGGCGCACCAAAAGAGAAAAAAATGCCATCACCACCACCAATATGACTACACCTTAAATATACTCAAAATATTTTTTCTGATTTTTTCAAAAAAAACAAAAAGCGGCTGCTTTTGCTACGGCAAGCAGCCGCTTTTTTTATTCTTCCCTCATCATTTGAACACAAAATTGTTTTCTTCTGTTGGTATTTTAAAAAAATCTGTCTTTTTTAGCGTTATGAAAAGAACATTCCTGCTCGCCGCCCTCTTGGTTTGTGGTGCCTCCGCCTGCAAATACGTCAAAGATACGCCGCTTGGTGCCATCGCCGCCCCGCCGCCACCGCCTTATCTCAGCAAAACCTTTCAGGATTCGGTGCTGCTCCATATCCTCGCCGACAGCACCATCACACAAACAATATTTACTGCCCACCGCGCCGATTCTTTGCAGTCGCAACTGAAGCAGTTGTATGCCCTGCGCCAAAATAATTTGTGCTGGCAGTCGCTGCAAGCTGACAGTGTGCAAATTTCTCAAGTGCCTGCCGTTATAGAGGCTTTGCAAACCGCCTCACAACACGGTTTTGAGCCGGAATGGTATGGCATAGCGGCTTTGCAACAAGCCCAACAAACAGCGAGTGCGCCGCCTGCACAAGGCAAAGAGCAGGAAAAAATAACAGAAAAAATCCGTTTAGATGTTCAAACCTCGGCGGCTCTCTTGCAATACGCCACCGACCTTTCTATGGGACGTATGAAAGTGCCGCGTTGGGATATTCACCCGCAAATGCCGCCCTTGGCACAACAACTCAACGAAACCTTGCAGCAGCACCGCGATTTGAAGGATTTTTTAAACACTTATATCCCCAAACACCCCCTATATACACAGCTATCCGAAGCCATCGCTGCACAAAAAGGAAATGCCGAGATGTTGCAACTCGCCGAACTCAACCGCGAACGCCTCCGTTGGCTGCCCGATAATTTGGGCAATCGCTATGTTTTCGTCAATGCGCCCGAATTTATGCTGCACGTTTTTGAAGGAGAGCAATCAGCTTTAGATATGAAAGTTATCGTAGGCGACCACATCACCCAAACACCTATTTTTAATGCTACTATGGAATACATCGTATTCAGCCCGATATGGAATGTGCCCACGAGCATTGCCCGCGAAGAAATATTGGAATGGGTAGATAAAAATCCGAACTTGCTGTTGGTGAGCGATATGGACGCTTATTATAAAGGTAAAAAAGTAGATATTCACAGCGTAAACTGGCAGGAAGCAAAAAAAGACTGGCGCAACTGGAGTTTTAAACAACAACCCACCGAGCGCAACAGTTTGGGCGATGTAAAATTTATGTTTCCCAACAAACACTCCGTTTATCTGCACGATACGCCCCACAAACAATATTTCAACGATGCGTTTCGTGCGTATAGCTCCGGCTGCGTGCGCATGGAAAAACCGGTAGAATTTGCCGAATATTTACTCAAAGACAACGGCGGCTGGACAAGCGACCGTATTCGCGGGGCAATGGGGCGCAGTGCAGAGCAACACGTCAATCTGAAAAACAAAATTCCGGTATATATTTATTATATCACCAATTTTGTGAATGAAAAAGGCGAACTCCAAAAACGTACCGATATGTATGGCTACGACAAACGCCAATTACCCCTTTTCAAAGAAGCATTTAAAAAATAAAGTGTGTCGGGGGGTGTTAGTGGCAAACCTATTAAAGAAGGTACACGAAAGAAAAAAGTAAACAGACAGAAAATCAAACCGTTTTGAATGAAAAAATATATTTAAAGAATGAAAAAAAACAAAATATTTTATGAAACTGACCTCGGGAAACTACTCCTTACAGACTCTTACAAAGAGTTAAAAGATGGTTCATTGAAAAAATATAAGGGCAAAATAAATCTAATTATCACTTCACCACCGTTTCCATTAAACAACAAGAAAAAATATGGAAACCTTCAAGGTAAGGAATACAAAGAGTGGTTTATCAGTCTTGCTCCAATCTTTGAAGAATTATTAGCTGATGATGGTTCACTTGTTATTGAAATCGGGAATGCTTGGGAATCTGAACGACCTGTACAGTCACTTTTACATTTAGAATGTTTACTTGGGCTTGTTCAAAATTCCAATCTAAGATTGATACAGGAATTTATATGTTACAATCCTTCAAAACTTCCTTCCCCAGCTCAATGGGTAACAGTTAATCGTATTAGGACGGTAGACAGCTATACTCATATATGGTGGCTTGCCAAATCAGACTACCCAAAGGCTGACAATACAAAAGTTTTGCGACCTTACAGCAAGAGTATGAAACAACTTCTCAAAAATCAAAAATATAACTCAGGTAAACGACCTTCGGAACACGTAATTTCTGAAAATGGATTTCTGAAAGATAATGGAGGAAGCATTGCTCATAATTTCTTTGAAATGGAGCCAATTGATGAAAAAAGAGAGGTTAGACTGCCTCACAGTGTTTTGAGCTTTTCAAATACACATTCAAACGATTACTATCTGAAAGCTTGTAGAAAGAATGATATCATTCCTCATCCTGCTAGAATGAATCAAGGGATTGTTAGTTTTTTTATCAATTATCTGACTGATGAAAAGGACTTAGTTTTTGACCCTTTCGCAGGAAGTAATACAACCGGTGCAACAGCCGAAAAGCTTAATAGAAAATGGTTAGCAATGGAAATTGACCGAGAATTTGCAGACCAATCAATTTTCAGATTTGAAGACAAAGAACTTAATGCAGAACTTATACCAAATAAACATCTAAAAGGCACAGTTTGTAAAAAGTTTCCAACCTGTAATGGATTGAATGATAACGTTACTCATATCGTTGATAATATCAGTGACTTTGGCGGAGAGTTCTTCCAGATCTTTGCAAATAATGTTAGCAGTTTTGCCCTTGATGAATCGCCATATCATCTCTGCGGGGTTTAATTCGGGAGAGTAAGGAGGAATAAACAACAGATGAATATTTTAGGAATTACCAATTGTCGGCTGTGGTGAAAAGCACCATTGTCAAGTAGAATTATCTTGAATTCTTCAGGCTTTTGTACGGGAGAGTTTATCTATAAATATTTGAAAGCAGACCGTATTACAGTAAGGCATTTCTAAGGTAAGATTGTCTCCGTTGATGGGGAATAGGCACCAAAGAGATAGAAGTTTTGGAAGCGATGTTGGTAAGCTACGATGGGTTTTACGCCCTTTGCGGTAAGGCATCGTCTTATATTGGGCAATAACCCGACCCTGCTTTCGTCAGCAACATAAATATTTATACACTGGCAGCCTGAAAGACGAAACTCCTTATTTTTAATGCCTTCTAGCGTGTTTGATAAGTTTTTTTAAAAGTATCAACCGCCGCTTCGTCCTTTTGATATGGCTTTTTCTACCCACCTTGAGTTTTGTGCCAAAGTTTCGCTTCAGATACATCCTTACCGTATTGTATTGCTTTTCAATACCCAACTCCGACTTCAGCCACTGCTGTGGCTTCTTTGTAGCTGCGCAACCCATTCTTGGGATCTTTTAGCTTTTGCGATATCCGCTCCTTGTCTGCTGTCTCGAGTTGGCTACGGAAATCACCACCTCTATTGTCCCTGAGCAATCCATCAAGTCCCTGCGATTGGTAAGTAGCTTTCCACCTGTTTATCGAACGCACAGAAGCCCTGACTTGATGGCAAGAAGATGATTGTGGTGGATACCGCTTTGGATATTCATCAACATCTTTATTTTAGAAACGCCCTTCCTTTTGGCTTTTTTATGTAGCTGTTTTAGGTAATCTGCTGACTCTTTTATGATAAGTTCTATGGGTAATGACATAATTACCATACCATAATAACTATGCCAAATAGTTGTTTTAATGGTATTAAAATCCACTTCTAATGCTAGACGTAATAAAAAAAATAACAGACATTGACTTTTTTAAAGAAGGACAAAATGAAGACCTTTTTGTGGGTAGACCTTACTCGATAAACTACAATAAGGCTAATTTACTTATTTCAGATTTTTGGAAACACAAAGTAAAAGGAATACCAAGGTTCTTTTTTGTTGGCATTTTACGACAACCCATTTGAGGAAAATATTCAAGAAGCTTTACTCCTTCGAGTTTTAAACCCTTCTTCACTTCCCACTGACAATAATGTCATTTCGTCAATGATTGAATATTACAAAGACAATCTTAATACATCAGGAAAAAAGAGTGAACTAGACGATTTTACGAGATATGAATTTAGTTTTTCGGGTTTGGAATGCAGAATCTTAGGCGCATTCTACAAGGAGGGTAATTCCTTTGAATTTGGTGCTGACGTGGAAAATTTTTATTCAGCTCACAACTACAAAGTTTTTAAAGCACCCTCGAAAATTTTAGAGCTTATAGTAAATCAAAGAGACAAAGATTTAGTTGCAGGTGGCGAGAACGAATTTGCAATTGGAACTGTACGTTATAGTTCTACTAGAAGGTTTTATGCTTCCGATGATTCAGTAAAAAACGTAAAAGTATTTATCAATCCAGGTGATATGCTTGGCAAAAGGACTGCCCTTTTTGGAATGACTAGAACAGGTAAGTCTAACTCTGTTAAGAAAATAATTGAGGCTTCGGTTGAGATATCAAGGAAATCAAAATATAAATCTTTATCTGTTGCATCAAGTAGCTCCGACAATTTTATGGAGCCAATAGATAAGGATTCAGGTGCACCAAAATTTCCAGTCGGTCAAATAATTTTCGATATCAATGGTGAGTATGCAAATGCCAATTTACAAGATAAAGGCACTGCTATTTTTGACCTATATAAAGACTTGGTAATTCGATACAGCGTATTAGACAAGACCAGTGAAGGCTTCAAAGTTCTAAAGACTAACTTTTATACAGAAATTCAAGCTGGGTTTGAACTGGTAAGAGCTTATATGGTACAAGACACCTCAAATTATATTCAGAGTGTTTGTGCGATTGACTTAAACAAACCTGACGGATATGAAAAACCAATTAAAGACCGAACAAGTGATGAAAAAAATGCCGCTAATTTATATGATAGAAAAACAGCACTTTATAAAGCTTGTCTGTATGCAGCAGGTTTTAAAACAAATCAAAATTGGGTCAAATTCTTTGGGGATGCCGATACAATAAATAACATTATACCAAGTATTAAACCTCATAATGGAATTTCATTTGATGAATGTATAACTTGGTTTACAGCAATCTATGAAGCTACTGTTGATTCAACTTTATCTAATCATTTTACTTCGTATAGGCAAGCCAAAGGCTTTGATTATCTTGATGAAGATATGCGGGCGTTGCTTGTATTTCTTACTCGTAAGTCAACTCCTATCGCTTCCCCAACTCTCTCAGGGTTTAGAAAATTAAGAGCAATAAATAATCTTCACACGTCTACTGTTCAGGAGTCATTTGAAACAGAAATTGTCAAAGCATTGCGTGATGGGAAAATTGTAATCATAGATTTATCACAAGGAGACCCATTAATTCAGAAACTTTATAGTGAAAAAATATGCTCAAGGCTATTTTATGATTCAATGAATAACTTCATTAAGACGAGTCCCAACAATTTCATCCAATTCTATTTTGAAGAGGCTCATAATTTGTTTCCTAAAAAGGACGACAAAGATTTAAGTCAAATTTATAACCGAATTGCTAAGGAAGGTGCAAAATTGAATCTTGGAATGATTTACGCAACACAAGAGGTTAGCTCTATAAGTTCAAACATTCTTAAAAATACTCAAAATTGGTTTATTGCTCATTTAAACAACGAAGATGAAACAAGGGAACTTAAAAAGTATTACGACTTTGAAGATTTTACAGAATCACTAGTTCGTTTTAGTGCTAAAAATGACAAAGGTTTCGTAAGAATGAAAACATATTCAAATCCGTTTGTCGTACCAGTCCAAATAGACCAATTTTTAGCAAACAAGTAAAGTATGTCATACAACAAAACAGGGAACAGGCCATTTGAATTTGCTAGTAAAAGCAACCATATTCATATTATCAAAGACCCAGAAGTTCAGAAGTTTTTAAGCCAACACGAACTTCCCAAAGAGGGTGATGAAATTTCTCTATTTGACCAGTATTTGGTGGATATAGATTATGATGTTGTAGATTCTATAGAATACATTATAGCAGTAGATGGAGGTGATACAACAGTTCCAGTCAAATCAAAATTCCCTTCTTCCACTATAACCTTTTTTCAGTTCGGGGCTAACTTATTGAAAATTTCAGACCTTAAAGAATTGAGGGAGCAACCTTTCATTTCTCCACAATCAATCTCAAAACTGAAAGAATTACAGCGGATAAAATTTACCTTACCGACCAAAAACATTGGTTTAATTGATGAAGATGGCAAAAGAGCAACACTAACCTATTCCGTAAGGAAAGCACTTTACGAATTTTTTAAGCAACACGATTTTTTATCAACTTTGAAATGGTTTCTTTTTGAAGAGTATAAAAAAAATCCGAAATCAGAGAGAGAACTTGCAAGCCACCCAAATAATTCTGCGACAAAGAAAGTGGTTATTGAAAGAGATAAAATCAATTCCGAATATAAAATACAACACGCAGACGGTGATTTGTTTTTGACAGATATTTTTAGGCTTCACGAAGTAGTGGATGAAGATTTAGGTGCAGGAGGTATTGTTGGTTATTTAAGGAACTTGATTGAACATTTCATTCTGATTGCCACCATTAGAGGGCTGTATAAAGTCAAGAAAGATACCTTAAAGGAAGTATTATTTCTAAAGGATGGCCCGTTAGGTTTCTTTGGACAAACTGCGAATATGCACGAGCCTATGCGAGAATTATTGAATCACTTGAATTCTGAATTAAATATCTTTTTAGCAGGAATAGAGAAATCGGGTCCGTTTGTAGAACACGCATTGGAAATTAAAGACAAAATAAAGCAAGGACAGGCGTATTTACTTTCAAACAAGCACATTTACAAGTATATAAAACCGGTGACTCTGACAATCCAGAAGCATATGGACGTTCCTCTTATTATAGCAGCAAAGTAATTTTTAAGTCCAGAGATGAAAGAATTTATGTGGTGACTATTCCTACTGAGAAAAGTGAAGTAGTTCTTAATCCTATTAAGTCGGACTTCAAGCACATTGACATCATAATGAAATACATTGAACGACTAAAAAGTGATATGTATGACAATTCTCTTTTACCAATTGCACTTGCAAATAAACTTGTTTCACTTTCAGACTACCCAAGCTCTATTTTGCTTGAAAAGTTTGCTAAAAATAATGTCAAATAATGGATAGATACACCATAAAAACCACCAATAGGCATTTGACTCAATGGCGGGTTCAGTGGTTAAATCAAGCTTTGTGCATCTATCAAAATTTCTACTTGGTTGACGCAATGAAATGTCTCTACTTCCTCAGTCTTCACAAACATTTACCGTTCAAAAGCTAAAAATCTGCGCTTTATCCGTTTAAGATGTCTCGTCTTTGTTGTGATATTTTTTGAAGCAGGGCATTTTTAAGGATAAAAAAATAAAATCGCCTCTGATTTTTTTCGCAAATTTGCCGAAAGGTTTTTTATGAGCACTGCCGACTCCAAGACAACAACACCCCTGATGCGCCAGTACAACGGCATCAAAGCAAAATATCCCGATGCCATTTTGCTGTTTCGTGTGGGCGATTTTTACGAAACTTTCAGCAGCGATGCTGTAACTGTGGCACAGGTGTTGGGTATTGTACTCACCAAACGCAACAACGGCAATGTGGACGTAGAACTGGCGGGTTTCCCTTATCATGCCTTGGATACTTATTTGCCCAAATTGGTGCGTGCCGGTCATCGGGTGGCTATCTGCGAACAACTCGAAGACCCCGCTCTCGCAAAAACCATCGTCAGGCGCGGTGTCACCGAAATTATCACGCCCGGCATCACTACCAACGACAAACTCTTAGACCACAAAACCAATAACTATGTGGCTGCCGTTTATGCGGGCAATCGTCAGTGGGGCATTGCTTTTGCCGATGTATCTACCGGCGAGCTGATGGCAGCACAGGGCGAAGAGGCTTATATTGAAAAACTTCTTCAGAATTTTCAGGCAGCCGAACTCATTTACCCCAAAAACCAAAAAAAGAAACTCACCGAAAAATGGGGCGAACAATATTATATGTACGGTGTGGAAGAGTGGAGCTTTGGTGATGACTTTACCCGCGAAACGTTACTTAAATATTTTCAGGTGGCTTCGCTGAAAGGTTTTGGCTTGGAAGAAAACGCCCACGAAGCCCTCAACGCCGCCGGAGCAATGCTTCATTATATCGCCGAAACCCAACAACGCCCCAGCACTCATTTTCATACTTTGCGCCGCATTGAGCAGGAGCGTTATGTGTGGCTTGATGCTTTTACCATTCGCAATTTGGAACTGATTGCCAGTGCGCACCCGCAGGGCGTGTCGTTGTTGCAGAGCATTGATCGTACCCTTACGCCGATGGGTGCGCGTATGCTCAAAAAATGGGTATTGCTGCCCTTAAAAGAATTGCCTCCTATACAACAACGTTTGGAGTTGGTTTCTTTTTTTTATGAAAATCCCGAACTAAGCCGGCAAATAGAAGAAAACTTGCGCTTGCTTGGCGATTTGGAACGCCTCAGTGCCAAAGCTCCTTTGCGCAAAATGAACCCCCGCGAAGCCCTCCAACTCAAACGCTCCCTGTTTTTGATGCAACCGATTAAAGAAAGCTGCTTAACGGCACAGTCGGCGGCATTGCAGCGTTTGGGCGAACAACTGAATCTGTGTGTGTCGCTGCGCGAGCGCATTGAGCGCGAAATTCAGGAAGATGCCCCCCTGCAAAGCAACAAGGGCGGTATTATTAAAGATGGTGTGTCGGCAGAATTGGACGAACTGCGCAACATAGCAGCATCGGGCAAAGCGTATTTGTTGCAACTGCAACAACGCGAAATAGAAAAAAGCGGCATTACTTCGCTCAAAATCGGTTTTAATCAGGTGTTCGGCTACTATATAGAAATCACTAACCGCTTCAAAGAGCAAGTGCCGCCGCATTGGATACGCAAACAAACCCTCGCCAACGCCGAGCGTTTTTTGACCGAAGAACTCAAAGAATATGAAAATAAAATCCTCACGGCACAAGAAAAATAGTGCCTTTGGAAATACAGCTTTTTGATGATTTATTGCAGGGCATCGCTGATTATGTGCAGCCTATTCAGCACAATGCCCAGCTGTTGGCACGTTTGGACTGCCTGTTGTCGTTTGCGCGGCTGGCACAAACACAGCAATATTGCAAACCACAATTAGATGACAGTTTGGCGATTGATATTAAAGCAGGGCGACACCCTGTGATAGAGCAAACGCTCAAAACCGGCGATGTGTATGTGCCCAATGATGTATATACAGATGCCGACACACAGCAAATTCTCATTATTACGGGTCCGAATATGTCGGGAAAATCGGCTTTGCTGCGCCAAACCGCCCTGATTACTTTACTGGCACAAATGGGCAGTTTTGTTCCGGCTCAGGCGGCGCAAATCGGATTGGTGGATAAAATATTTACCCGCGTAGGTGCTTCCGACAACATTTCGCTGGGCGAAAGCACTTTTATGGTGGAGATGAACGAAACGGCGAGTATTATGAATAATCTGTCGGAGCGCAGCTTGATTTTGCTCGATGAAATCGGGCGCGGCACGAGTACCTTTGATGGTATTTCTATTGCGTGGAGTTTGGCGGAGTATCTGCATCAGCACCCCAAATATCGCCCGCGCACTTTGTTTGCTACGCACTACCACGAACTCAATGAGTTGGCGGAACGCTGGAAACGCATCAAAAATTTTCACGTTGCCACGCACGAAAGCGACAAAAAGTGATATTTCTGCGCAAATTGAGGAGGGCGGCAGTGAGCACAGTTTTGGTATTCAGGTGGCAAAAATGGCGGGAATGCCCCTCGCTGTGGTGGAGCGTGCCCACGAAATTTTGGCGGAGTTGGAGGCACAATCTTTGGGCAAAGAACTGAAAGGAAAATTACAGCAAATGCCCGCAGTGCAGCAGTTTCAGATGAACCTCTTCAGTGCGGCGGGCGCAGACGACAGCAGCATCGCCGAATGGAAAAAAGCGAAAGAGAAACTCAGCGGCATCAATATCAACGCCCTCACCCCCATCGAAGCCCTCATTCACCTCAACGAATTGCAACAATTATTCAAAAAAGAAAGCAAATAGGAAATGTTGCACTCCACAAATCCTATATATTTAACACAAAAAAACCGAAATTGCGTAAATGATTGCCTTTCAATACTTTTTTATCACTTTCAAAAAAGCAAAATAATACCCACCGCAGCGGAAAACAAATATTTATTTCCAGTAAATTATACTGCTGTATTATACAAAAAATTTCGGTGTGGCTTTTCGGCGGGCGATAATATCTCACTATATATTTTTATCATTAGTTTTTTTATATAAATTAATCAAAAAGCAAAAAAATAAATCTACCTTTGCAGTGCCAAATTAAAAAAGCAATATATATTCATATTTCTTTTGATGTGTTTTTGAGCATTTGACAAGATTGTATTTTTTATTCAATTCTTTATTATATTGATAAAATGGCAAATATAGGTTCTGTAAAACAAGTAATCGGGGCGGTGGTAGATGTGAGTTTTAGTGGTAAAGATACTGGATTACCCAATATCTTAAACGCCCTTGAAATTAAAAAGCCGATGGCTCTAAGCTGATTTTAGAATGTCAGCAACATCTCGGCGAAGACAGTGTGCGCACTATCGCTATGGATAGTACCGATGGTTTGGTGCGCGGTATGAAAGTGGTAGATTTGGGCGAGCCCATCTCTATGCCTGTGGGCGATGCCATCAAAGGACGCTTGTTTAATGTAGTAGGCGAAGCTATTGACGGTATCGGTGCGGTATCCAAACAACGCAGCATGCCTATTCACCGCAAGCCACCTGCCTACGACCAGCTCACCACCGAAGCACAAGTGCTTTTTACGGGTATCAAAGTTATTGACCTCATCGAGCCTTACTCCAAAGGTGGTAAAATCGGTTTGTTTGGCGGTGCGGTGTAGGAAAAACGGTACTGATTATGGAATTAATCAATAACATCGCCAAAGGGTATGCCGGTTTGTCGGTATTTGCCGGTGTGGGTGAGCGTACCCGCGAAGGTAACGACTTGTTGCGCGAGATGATTGAATCCAATGTAATTAAATACGGCGAAGCCTTTAAACACAATTTGGAAGAAAACGGCAGCTGGGATTTGAGCAAAGTGGATAATACAGCTTTGGCACAGTCGCAAGCAACTTTGGTGTTCGGACAAATGAACGAGCCGCCCGGAGCGCGTGCGCGTGTGGCTTTGTCGGGGCTTACCGTAGCCGAATATTTCCGCGATGGCGACAGTGCTCAAGACGGCGGACGCGACATTTTATTCTTTATTGATAATATCTTCCGCTTCACACAAGCCGGCTCTGAAGTATCGGCTTTGTTGGGACGTATGCCTTCGGCGGTGGGCTATCAGCCGACACTCGCTACCGAAATGGGATTGATGCAAGAGCGCATCACCTCCACCAAACGAGGCTCTATCACCTCCGTACAAGCGGTGTATGTGCCTGCCGATGACTTGACCGACCCCGCTCCTGCCACCACCTTCGCCCACTTGGACGCTACTACGGTATTAAGCCGTAAAATTGCCGAGTTGGGTATCTATCCGGTAGATCCTTTGGATTCTACTTCCCGTATCTTAGACCCCAAAGTAGTAGGCGAAGAACATTATCAGTGCGCCCAGCGTGTGAAAATGATTTTGCAACGCTACAAAGAATTGCAGGATATTATCGCTATCTTGGGTATGGACGAGTTGAGCGAAGAAGACAAATTAGTGGTATCGCGTGCACGTCGTGTACAACGCTTCTTATCGCAGCCTTTCCACGTGGCAGAGCAATTTACCGGCTTGAAAGGCGTATTAGTACCTATCGAAGAAACCATTCGCGGATTTAATATGATTATGAATGGCGATGTAGATGAGTATCCTGAAGCGGCTTTCAACTTAGTTGGCACGATTGATGATGCCATTGCAAAAGGCAAGAAAATGCTGGAAGAAAGCAAATAATGTTATTTTTTTTTCTTATACTATACTATATTCAATAATTCAGATTATCTTTACCTATTATTACGTTTCGTGGTTTGGTTTCAAAGAAACGTTGTGATATAAAATACGCTGTATTGTATTGAAAATCAAGGTGCTATTTTAATTTTTGCTAAAAAGCGGACTTTTGTTCGTGTTATGATAACTTTTTATTACGGTATATAATACCTTTCATTTTTTTATTTTTTATCAAATTATTTTTTTCAAGTGACCATTTATGTAAGTAACCTTGATTATGGAATCAGGGATCAACAACTTCAAGAATTGTTTGAACAACGGGAGAAGTAAGCAGTGCTAAAGTAATTACTGATCGCGACACTGGCAGAAGCAAAGGCTTCGGTTTTGTGGAAATGAGCAATGATGACGAAGCGCAGAATTCAATTGATGCGTTGAACGGCTCAGACGTAAACGGACGTGCCATTTCTGTAGTAAAAGCACGCCCACCTCAACCACGCAGCGATTTCGGCGGTGGCGGCGGTGGCGGACCTCGTCGTCAAGGCGGCGGCGGTTTCAATCGCGGCGGCGGCGGTGGCAACGATCGCTACAACAAACGCTATTAATCGGTAGCGGCTAATGTTTTTCAAGGTGATTTTTCCTGATTTTTTTTCAAGTAAACGCTTGAAAATGTTTGTATAGAAAATTAATTAAAAAGTTCTCTGACATGCAATTAGATATTATCACCCCTACGGGTTCCATTTTCAGCGGAGCGGTAAAAAGTGTACAACTTCCGGGTGTTGACGGGTCTTTCGGTATTTTGAATAACCACGCACCACTCATCGCCGCTTTGGGAGAAGGAAAAGTAAAAATTACAACACAAGACCAAATGAATTCCAAAATTATTATGGTAAAAGACGGTTTTGTGGAAGTGCTTAACAATCATATTACCGTTTTGGTGGAGGGTATTGTTACAGAACAGCAAGGATAAAAATATTTTTTCCTACTGATTTTTTTAAAAAGGCAGATTACTTGAAAAAGTATCTGCCTTTTTTGATATAAATTTGTTCGCATTGTTGGAGGTGCTATGGTTTCTTTTAGTCCGCCAACTTTTTTCTATCACTTTCTCCCTTGTTTTTTATTCAAAATATGAATCCGCAGCCCCCTTCCGACTTATCTTATATCCTCAATCATCTGGGCGAAAACCGTCAGGATTATCAAAATGCCGTATCGCCGCCTGTGTTTCAGAGCAGCAACTTTGCTTTTCCGCGTGTAGAAGCTATGCGCGAAGCCCTGCGCGATGAAATGAATTCGCCTTTTTATACGCGCGGTTGCAACCCCACAGTCGCCATATTGCGCCAAAAAATAGCAGCCCTCGAACACGCCGAAGATGCTCTGCTCTTTGCCAGTGGCAGTGCCGCCATTGCCGCCGGAGTGATGAGCCAAGTACGCAGTGGCGACCATATTATTTGTGTAAAAAAACCTTATAGTTGGACGAATAAATTGCTCAATACACTGCTGGCGCGCTTTGATGTGCAATGCACAATGGTGGACGGCACTGATACCGCCAACTTTGAAAAGGCTTTGCAGGAAAACACGCGCCTGATTGTACTCGAAAGCCCCAACTCCCTCACTTTTGAGTTGCAGGATATAGCGGCGGTGGCAACTCTGGCAAAAAAACACGGCGTGCGCACAATAATAGACAACAGTTATTGTTCGCCTTATTACCAAAATCCACTTACACTCGGTATTGATATGGTAGCGCACAGTGCCACCAAATATCTGGCAGGGCACAGCGATGTGGTGATAGGTGCTTTGTGCGGCAGCCGCGAACTAATGAGTCAGGTGTTTTATTCGGAGTATATGACGCTGGGCGGTATTGTGTCGCCGCACGATGCTGCTTTGGTATTGCGCAGTTTGCGCACCCTCCCTTTGCGTATGGAGCGCAGCCACCATACGTTCCTGCTCCTCACCCGCCACCTCGAACAGCACCCCAAAATAGAGCAAGTGTTGTTTCCGTTTTTGGAGAGTTTTGAACAATACGAATTAGCAAAACGCCAAATGCGCGGCTGCGGCGGCTTATTTACAATTGCTTTGAAAGTGGAAACAATGGAGCAGGTGGAGCGATTTTGTAATGCGCTGCAACGCTTTTTATTGGCTTGCTCCTGGGGCGGACACGAGAGTTTGGCATTGCCGGTTTGCGCTTTTACCAACAGTACCAACTACAAAAATAGCGGCTTGCCCTGGAATATGGTGCGCCTGTATGTGGGTTTGGAGGAGGCGGAGGTGCTTATCGCCGATTTGGAGCAAGCCTTGGAGTTGGTGTAGAAAAAAAACATATATTCTTATATTGCCGATTGCTTGAAGGTATCTGCGATACAAAAAACGCAAGCCATGAGGAGCAGTTTTTAACTTTGACAAAGTGCTAAATTTTGTCAAAGTTGGAACGCTCAAGCTCTGAGGAGTGCTTACCGAGCATTGGTGAGTGCTTACCGAGCTTTGAGGAGTGCTTACCGAGCTTTGAGGAGTGCTTACCGAGCTTTGAGGAGTGCTTACCGAGCTTTGAGGAGTGCTTACCGAGCTTTGAGGAGTGCTTACCGAGCTTTGAGGAGTGCTTACCGAGCTTTGAGGAGTGCTTACCGAGCCTTGGGGAGTGCCTACCGAGCATTGGTGCGTGCCTACCGAGCATTGGTGCGTGCCTACCGAGCATTGGTGCGTGCCTACCGAGCATTGGTGCGTGCCTACCGAGCATTGGTGCGTGCCTACCGAGCATTGGTGCGCCTACCGAGCATTGGTGCGTGCCTACCGAGCATTGGTGCGTGCCTACCGAGCATTGGTGCGTGCCTACCGAGCATTGGTGCGTGCCTACCGAGCATTGGTCGTGCCTACCGAGCATTGGTGCGTGCCTACCGAGCATTGGTGCGTGCCTACCGAGCATTGGTGCGTGCCTACCGAGCATTGGTGCGTGCTTACCGAGCATTGGTGCGTGCTTACCGAGCATTGGTGCGTGCCTACCGAGCATTGGTGCGTGCCTACCGAGCATTGGTGCGTGCCTACCGAGCATTGGTGCGTGCCTACCGAGCATTGGTGCGTGCCTACCGAGCATTGGTGCGTGCCTACCGAGCATTGGTGCGTGCCTACCGAGCATTGGTGCGTGCTTACCGAGCATTGGTGCGTGCTTACCGAGCATTGGTGCGTGCTTACCGAGCATTGGTGCGTGCTTACCGAGCATTGGTGCGTGCTTACCGAGCATTGGTGCGTGCTTACCGAGCATTGGTGCGTGCTTACCGAGCATTGGTGCGTGCTTACCGAGCATTGGTGCGTGCTTACCGAGCATTGGTGCGTGCTTACCGAGCATTGGTGCGTGCTTACCGAGCATTGGTGCGTGCTTACCGAGCATTGGTGCGTGCTTACCGAGCATTGGTGCGTGCTTACCGAGCATTGGTGCGTGCTTACCGAGCATTGGTGCGTGCTTACCGAGCATTGGTGCGTGCCTACCGAGCATTGGTGCGTGCTACCGAGCATTGGTGCGTGCCTACCGAGCATTGGTGCGTGCCTACCGAGCATTGGTGCGCCTACCGAGCATTGGTGCGTGCCTACCGAGCATTGGTGCGTGCCTACCGAGCATTGGTGCGTGCCTACCGAGCATTGGTGCGTGCCTACCGAGCATTGGTGCGTGCCTACCGAGCATTGGTGCGTGCCTACCAACCATTGGTGAGTGCCTACCAACCATTGGTGAGTGCCTACCAACCATTGGTGAGTGCCTACCAACCATTGGTGAGTGCCTACCAACCATTGGTGAGTGCCTACCAACCATTGGTGAGTGCCTACCAACCATTGGTGAGTGCCTACCAACCATTGGTGAGTGCCTACCAACCATTGGTGAGTGCCTACCAACCATTGGTGAGTGCCTACCAACCATTGGTGAGTGCCTACCAACCATTGGTGAGTGCCTACCAACCATTGGTGAGTGCCTACCAACCATTGGTGAGTGCCTACCAACCATTGGTGAGTGCCTACCAACCATTGGTGAGTGCCTACCAACCATTGGTGAGTGCCTACCAACCATTGGTGAGTGCCTACCAACCATTGGTGAGTGCCAAATTCCCCCTTTTGAGGGGGTAAGGGGGTGTAAAGAGCAGTTTTTAACTTTGACAAAGTTTCAAATTTTGTCAAAGTTGGAATGCCCAAGCACTGAGGAGCGGCACTCAGCCATTAGTAAGAGAACAAATTTTAGAAAAAAAGCAACATCAGAGATATAAATATACTTATGAGTTGCGTATATTTGCCTATATTGGATTGATATACTAAACTTTGTGCGTATATCTGAATGTTAGCGGCTATTTAATAAAACAATCATATTAAGAAATGGAAACAACAATTTGGACACAACGATTTTTTGACGAAGACTCAAAGTTTGAATGGCCCTGCCCCAACTGCAATAGCAATTCTTTATTTCTTAAAAAAGAAAAACTATTTAACGAAGAGACTGCAAAGTCTAAATTAATGCGACAACAATCTGACGATTGGGAAATTGAATGGATAGAGCTCGTATTTGGCGGACAACTTAATTGTAAAAATTGTGGCGAAGTTGTTTTTTTTACAGGTGTAGGCAACCCAGAACATAATGGTTATGTAGACGAGACAGATTTTGGATCCCCAATAGAACAATATAAAAACTCATTTACACCAACTTTTTTTGAGCCTCATTTAAAAATATTTGTTTTACCAGACAACTGTCCAAAAGACCTAAAGGAAGAAGTCGAAAATTCTTTCAAATTATTTTGGTCTGACTTACTTTCTTGTGCTAATAAAATAAGAGTTTCACTTGAAATCTTAATGAATGAGTTTGGTGTTAAACGCTTTGTGCTAGCAAATGGAAAGCGCAAACCAATTTTTTTGCATAAACGAATTGAAGCTTTTCCAAATCAAGTAGTCAAAGATTATTTACTTGCAATCAAGTGGATTGGAAATACAGGAAGTCATATTGGGGACTTACAAATAATCGACATATTGGATGCATACAGACTTCTTGAGTTCTCATTAAAAAAACTTTATAAAGACGAAGAAAAAGCGTTAAATAAAATTTCAAAAGAAATTATTAAAAGAAAAGGGGCAAGAAAAAAAGTATAAACAGCCGCTAACACGAACTGTGCAAAAAACCAAGAAAATTATTTAGAAATTTCTAAATAATTTTTGCTGTAAGGGGTTTGATTTTTTACTACACCAAAAACCAGTTTTAGGAGCTTGTTGCATACCGCTATGAGGGCTGCTTTTTTGTTTTTTCCTTTCTCTACCAATCGGTCATACAGGGCTTTGCAATGCGGGTTATTTTGTTTGGCATTGAGGACACACATATACAAGGTATGTCGCAGGTGATCGCCTCCTTGTTTGCAGATACGCACCTTGGCTTTTATGCTCGTGCCACTACTAAATTCCTTCGAACTTAATCCTGCATAGCTAATAAGCTGTTTGTAATTTTTGGTATATTTAAATCCTTGCGTTTGTACAATGAGTAGTGACGAACTAGTTAGGCAGTAAGTTAATTGACAGTTTACCTAAATAGAATTTAACAAAAAAACAACTATAATGAAAATATCACATTATATAGAAATTTTATTATTAATCTTTTTTCCTTTGTCAATTTATTCACAAAGTGACAATATTGAATTACAAAAAATGTATGACGAAGACCAAAGTTCAAGAATGGTAAAAGATATAAATTGGACTATATTGACAAAACAAGATAAAGAAAGAGAAAATAGAGTGTATGAACTTATTAAAACAGGACAAATAGTTACAGGTAAAGATTATTACAATTCTGCTATGATTTTCCAACACGGAGAAGACTCAATTGCATATGGAATGGCTGTAAAGCATATGAGAAAAGCCATAGAATTAGATTCTACAATAAACAGATGGCTTTTAGCTGCGGCAATTGATAGAGACTTATTAAGTAGAAATAAACCACAAATTTATGGAACACAGTATTCCAAAACAAATGGAGAAGAATGGAAAAGGTCAAAAATGGATACTACGCAAGTAACTGACAAAGAACGAAAATTTTATAATGTTGAAACACTTTCAGAGCAAATTGAAAAGGTAAGAATTATGAATTTAATACCTATTTCAGAATTTTACACAAAATCTAAAACGATAAGTCAAACAATAAAATTTATAAAATCTGAACATAAAAAAGGAAAAAAATCAAAGTATAATATAAGTGAAAATGGACTTAATAATTTTGGTTATGAATTAATAAATTCAGATAAAGAAAATGAGGCATTGGAAATTTTTACTTTAAATACAATATTGAATCCAAATGGATATAATACATTTGATAGTTTAGGAGAATGTTTACTACTTTTAGGTAAGAAAGAAGAAGGAATTAAAGCATATAAAAAATCATTAGAATTAAATCCTAATAATGAAAATGCAAAGAAAATTATCAATGGGTATTAATAACCTACCGCCAACACGGGCTTTGTGTCAGGCGGGGTGACGTGCAAACTTGGAGTTTTGTGGTAGATTCAAGTGGAGTTCTTCGATTGAACTTTTGTGCTAAAAATCCGCTCCCAGCCAATACCCAAACCGTTGGTGGCAATGTTAAGACTCAGAGTATGCAAAAACTGACATTTCAACGCAACAAGTACGGAAAAAAAATTCTAATTGGCACGGTTCATACTTCAGAATTTGCGGTGGACAACCGACTTTGACTTTGAAGCCAAAATATTTAAGAACTGATAATTACCCCACTAAAAAGGATAGCCGATAGCGAGCGTAGGAATGATATTTTCGCGCCGCCACGTTTTGTTGCCGAAATTGATTTCGTTGAATACCCAACGGCTGCCCAAATCGTAGTAGGGCTTGTAGAAAGGAATAGCCACATCAATGCGAATCAGCGCGTATGGAATATCAATGCGCAAGCCGAAGCCGCCGCCCATCGCTATTTCGTTGTAGAAGCGATTCCAGCGAAAAATACCGCGGGCACGGGTTTCAAATTCATCGGTGCTTTTTTTCAAAATCCAAACATTGCCCGCATCTGCAAAAAACGCTCCTTTGAGATAAAAATACGACCACAAAGGAAAACGATATTCTACGCTGGCTTCTAATTTCATATTACCTACACGGTCGTACTCATTCACCTCCTCCACTTCATTTAAACCAAAAGAGCCGGGTCCCACACTGCGCACCTTAAAAGCCCGCACGCTGTTGGTGCCGCCCAAGCTAAATTGTTTGATAATCGGCAATTCTTCGGCTTGGCTGTTGCCGTAGGGCAGTGCAAAAGCACTATATAGGCGGGCAGCCAACACATTTTCTGTCGAAAAATACCAATATTTGCGCAAATTGCCCTGCAAACGAATATATTGAGAATAATCCAATATATTATCTTTAAACAAGCTGTTGTCTAAACTCGTAAGTGTTTTTACGGCGCGGTCTAACAAATACAGGGAATTGCCCGCCAGCTCTATATCGCCGCGAAACGTCCAAAAATTAGTATTTTTAGATAGGTTCGTTTGCGAGTTGAAATTATAAGTAAATGCGCCACCTACAATAAAACGCGACTCAAAACTACTCAACAAACGAAAATCATTGGTTAGCAACTTAGCAAAATCCTCAGAATAGTTGAAGGTTTGGAAATAATTAAAAACAACAGGTTGCCAGGCAAAATTGGCTCTGCGGCGGTTTTTCCATTCGTAGCCAAAACTCAACTCCGTACCGTTGATGGTATATTGATTGAAGGTATTGCGATAGGTATTGTTCAAATCTATTTTGGTAGAAGGCAGGCGGGAGTGGTCGGCGGCATTTAAAAAAGGTGCGCCCAAAAATTTGGGGAATGTCCATTCGGCATTTGCGGTAATCTCTAAGGAGTTCACGAAGCGTGTGCCATTGAGTGTGGTGGTGTCGTTGCGCAGGTTCAACTCGATACTATTGTATAAACCTGCCGAAAAACGCTCCGCCCCTCCGAGCCAGTTGCGGTTGTGGTAGTTGGTGCTCACGGCTACACCCACCAAACCCTGATTAATGGCAGTAGTACCGCCGTAGCGGTTGCTGGCTTCAATGGTATTGGTGATTTGCTTGCGCTTGGCACTTTGCAACGAAAGTTTTATATCGTAATAATATTTGTCTTTCGCCGCCGCCACGCTGTCCTCCACCTTTGTAAATTGTGGGTCTATAAAAGAAAACACACCCAACTCCAACAGATGACTCAGCGTGCGGTCGTAGATGTCTTTGCGCAGCAAACTGTCGGGGTGCAGATAAATAAAAGGATTGATAGCCTCTATTTTTATGGCAGAAGAAAGCGGCTGACGATAGGTTTTTCCATCGTATTGGTTGGTGATGAGCGTATCGCCGCGCTGGGTGTCTATATCTATGGAAACGTTACGCACCGAATAAGGGCGCAGTTTATAGGCATCTATCAGCTGATACTCTATTTGCAAAGCGTGCGTGCGACCACTGCTATCTAATTCAAATTGCAAATTATCTACGGAATAATCAAAATATCCTTTGTTGAGCAAATATTTACGCACCCGCTCGCGCTCGGCTTGCAGCACCGCCCCCGAAAAAGCCTCTCCTTTTTTTATGAGGCTTTGTTCCCATATCTGGTCATCAAAAATGCTGCTCGCGAGGCTGTCTTGCGGATAAATGACGGCATCAATAATATGGCGGGGCTGTAAATGTACGGTATAAGTGAGCTTTTTGCTTTTTTTGTTCCAAAAACGCACCTTCTCGGAATACTCCACCCGCGAGCCGAAATATCCCTGTTGGTAGAGGTATTTTTCCATATTAAAGGCACTGTGCCCAAAAGCTATGGTATCGGTGAGTACGGGTGCCTCGCCGCCTTTAAATCCCCAGTTGTAAAACCACAATTTGCCACGCACTAAATTTGCCCATTTCTGATTGAGTTTCGGGCGGTGCAGCAGCAACATCTGGTCGCGGAGGGCGGCAGGATTGTCGCTGTATTTGGGGGGGCTCAGTTCTACATTTACACTATGCAAAAAATAAGAGCCTTCAGGTACTTTGCGCGTTACTTTGCACGAAAAAAACAAGCAACAACAAGCACAGAAGAGCCATAGCGACACTAATTGCCGCCGACTACTTCCGATTTTTTTTATCGTATCTCCAAAAAAATATCTCCTACGCATGAGCAGTAGCTAAAGGCATTGTTTTCTTGTGTGTGTATTTTTAAAAAAGCAATTTTATACCTGTTTTTTTCCGCCAAACATCATTCCAATCCGTCATATTAAGCGTCTTCTGATTTGGAAAATTTTTTGTTGATTTGTGTAATAAAATCCAGCAATTCGTCTCGTCCCTGTTTATCTTCGGCAGAAGTGACAAAATAAGGCGGAAATTCGCTCCAGTTTTTGAGCATTGCCGTCTTAAAACGCTGAATACTTTGCTGTATTTCGTTTTTGCTGATTTTGTCGGCTTTGGTGAATATCAGCACAAAAGGCAAGCCCCAAGCTCCTAATTTATCGGCAAATTCCAAATCGGACTGCTGCGGCGGTACGCGGCAATCAATGAGGAGCATCACACATTGAAGTGTGGCACGCTCTTGCAAGTAATAGCGGATAAATTTTTCCCAGTCGGCGCGGTTGGTTTTGGAAGTGCGGGCGTAGCCGTAGCCGGGTAAATCTACCAGATACCAAGCCGTATTCACTTCGTAAAAGTTGATACATTGCGTTTTACCCGGTGTATTGGATACGCGTGCCAAGCCACGCTTTTGCAGGAGCATATTTATCAAAGAGGATTTGCCTACATTGGAACGACCGATAAAGGCATATTCGGGAAATTGTGCCGGCGGACATTTGCGTGCATCGGTAAAACTACCCTTAAAATCGGTTTGGGTGATTTTCATAACGAAAAAAAAATTATAGCCTGATTATTCAAAAAGAAATGACAAAATTAATCTCTTTTCTTACATTTGCCCTTAAATATTATACCGCCTTGCACGCCGAAGAAGTAAAACCATACGAAGAAAGCGGCTCTAAAAAAGAGCAAGTCGCCGAAATGTTTGATAATGTTTCGGGGCATTATGATTTTCTCAATCACTTTTTGTCTTTGGGTATTGATGTGTGGTGGCGCAAAAAAACCATTCGCCAGCTCAAAAATATACAGGTGCGCCGCCTGTTGGACGTAGCCACCGGCACTGCCGACTTAGCCATAGAAGCACTGAGTTTGAAGCCCGAAAAAATTATCGGCATTGATTTGTCGGCAAAAATGCTGGCAATTGGTGCAGAAAAAGTAAAAAAATACAACGGAAAAATAGAGCTGATGCAGGGCGACTCTGAAAATTTGCCCTTCGCCGACCAAAGTTTTGATGCGGTGACGGTGGCTTTTGGGGTGCGCAACTTTGAAAACATAGAAAAAGGTATCGCCGAAATGCAGCGCGTACTGCGAGAGGGCGGAAAATTAGTGGTGCTGGAATTTTCAAAGCCTAAAAATTTTTTTATAAAATTTATTTACAACATATACTTTTTGCACATTTTACCGTTAATAGGAAAAATCATATCAAAAGACCAACGCGCCTACACCTATTTGCCCGAATCGGTGCAAGCATTTCCGGAAGGTGACGCATTTTTGGAAATTTTACAAAAAAACGGATTTAAACACACACAATGTATTGCTCTAACTTTCGGTATCAGTTCTATTTATGTAGGACAAAAATAAGCCTGCTGTTCTTGTTTGCTGCTTTTGCCTTGCAGCCGCTTATCGCACAAAAGAACCTTGAAAAACACGACTACAAAAAAATCTATTTCGGTATTTTGGGTGGTTGGAATACCACACGCTTCAATATAGAACATTCCAAAGATTTTATCCTCAACGACAGTATTAAATTGCTCGAATCGCCCAATACTCCGGGCTTTAATTTGGGGATTATTTCTAATTTTCGCCTCAGCAAACACGCCGATTTGCGCCTGATACCTACTTTGGTGCTGGCAGAAAAAAAATTGCGCTACACCGAAATCGCCAATTCGGGCGACTCCACTTTTGTCAATACCATCGAATCTATTTATTTTGATATTCCCATTGCGTTGAAATACAAATCTGACCGCTTCAACGATAATTATCGTTTTTATGTGATGAGCGGCTTGCGCTTTGATTATGATTTGGCTTCCAACTCCAAAAAACGCCGCGCCAACGACATCGTAAAGCTCGGTCGTTTTGATGTAGCCGCCGAGTTGGGTTTTGGTTTTGAAATTTATTTCCCGATGTTTATTTTCAGCCCCGAAATCAAAATTTCGCGCGGACTGAACAATGTCCACGTGCCTACCGACAATTTGCGCTACTCTGATGTCATCGGCGCATTGCGCTCGCGCACCATCACCATTTCTTTTCAGTTTGAAGGCTAGAAAAAGTGTTTTTTGCTTTTTTTCTTTTCGTAAAATAGAAAGCTGTATGCCATTTTAAAGCAACACGAAAATAATAAGAAATGACAACAGAACAATTTAATTAAAGGTAGAGAAAATTCGCTTTGATAGCTTTTTTGAGGGAGAGCAAGTCAAAAAAGCACTTCAACAAATGCTTGACATACAATTTTATCCTTCCGAATTAAAAGCTCTTGTTTATCAAGAATCAGACGACTTAACCAATACTACAATTGCAGGAATTACCGATATAAAAGTAGGATTGAGAAAGAAAGGAACAATCAATAAAAATTTTGTTGGGATTGCCCAAATAGGCGTGAGTGCAATGACGGAAGGTCAAAATTGGGCAAAACATAAAGGGATTGAATTTGCTAAAAAAGAGGAAAAAGATTTAAGAAAAGACCCTGAAAACGCAATTATATTACTTGCGTGTATATTGGCAAGTAATTATGAACTTTACTTATCAAAAGCATATAAAAGTGATGAAAAAAGTTGTTTAAATTGGAGAAAATGTATTATTGGTTCATATAACTGGTCAGGTCCATCAATGATGGGATTAATAAAAAAGAATAAGACAATAGAGTGGGATACGCTTTCAGCCAAATCAGAAATGCCTACGCAAACCAAAAATTATGTTCCTGAAATAATATCGAGATTATGAAGCATTTTTTATTATTATCATTGGTGCTATTTCTACAATGCACAAATAATCACAAAAACGAATTCGATTATTATTCCATTGAGAAATCACAGCTAAATCACACTTACGGCAGAGTGGGAGGTAGTTTTAACTTTTATAAATTTCAACAATATTATCAATCCATTCAGGTTGATTCCGTTTATCTGGATGAATATCAACAGAATTTTGAGGATTCGGCAATTTATAGGTTACTGTTAAACAATTATTTGGAGAGAGGATATAATACGAAAATCGAATTACTTTCACGAATTGGTCAAATTAACGCCGACTCTTTTAATGATACGAGCATAATTGTTTTGGATATAAATGATTCTATTTCATTAATTAATCTTAGTCCCGAATTTACTATTTATGCTTTGGGTACTTGTTGTTCGCCATATCAAAATTTATTAATAAAGAAATCAGGCGATAGTATAGTTGTTTTTGACGAATTACATCAGGGCAAGTTACTTGGCGTATATATTTCAGAAACAGCAAAAATAAATGGATTATTATTTCAAGGGCAATCTAACGATATTGGTAATTTTGAAAGTCTTAATGGTACTTACAATTACAAATATAAAGTTAATACTGAAGGAATTATCTTCGACAAAATTACTAACGTGAGAAATGGAGAGCCTTTTGACAAAAATGACAAAGATATTTCAGACAAGGATTTTGAAATTAAAAGCGTTTATTTTGAAAATACAAATGAAAGAAATAAATAAAAACGAACCGCCAACAAGGGTTTGCGTCAGGCGGGCTGAAGTGCAAAATTCAACGGTAGTTTTTCAATTAAACTTTAGTAATAATATCGGCTTTTGTGCTTCGATTTCCCGCCCGAACGCAAAGCCCCGAAACGTTGGATTTTTGTTATCTTTCAATTGTGATGTGCAAAAGTAGTGCTTCAAATCCGCTCTTTCTTCAATATGCCAATCGCTGAAGCCCAGCACCGACAAAGGAAATATGAGAAAAGTAGTTTTTCTGCAAAAAATTTCCGGTATCGCCGGAGCCGAAAAATATTATTTTGAGATAATTCCCGAATTGCGCAAGCAGGGCTGGGACGTTTCTTTTTTGGGCATCACCCTATTGCAGGAGCGCGAGCAAACGGCTGCTTTTTATCAGGAACTCCAACAACGCAATATCCCCTATCATATCATTGATACGCCCAACACACTCAATTGGGGGCTGTTGAAAAATATACGCCGCCATTTGGAGGCGGTGCAGCCCGATATTATTCACTGCAATTTGATACACAGCGAATTGTGGGTGTATTTGGTAAACCGTTTGTGGCGGCAAAAAGCCAAAATTATTACGATGGCGCACGGCTTTGATATGGAATATACCAATCGCTACGGCTACAAAGCGGTGCGGCAGTGGGGGTCGGTATATCAAAACATTACGCGTCTGTGTCATCGCACTTTTGACGGCGTAATTTATGTATCCGATGCGCTGCAACAACTCCACGAACAATTAGGAATGACCGCCCGCTATGGCAAGCGCATTTATTTGGGCTTTGATTTTCCGGAGGTACAAGTACCGCCGAAGCAGCACCAGATATGCTGTGTGGCGCGTTTGCTGCTGCTCAAAGGGCATCGCTACTTATTGCGAGCTTTTGTACAGGTATTGGAGCGTTTTCCGAAGCTGCGCCTCAAAATTATCGGCGAAGGCAAGGAGCGGGCGCAGTTGGAGCAAATGTGTGTGGCACTGGGGATTGCGCAGCAGGTAGATTTTTTGGGATTCCGGCAAGATGTATTGCAGCAGGTGGCGGCTTCTCAGGCAAAGGTTTTGTGTTCAGTATCGGAGGGTTTGGGCGTGGTATTGTTGGAGGCTTTGCATGTAAAAACGCCCGTCATTATCTTTGATGTTCCCGCCTGCAATGAAATAATACAACACGGATACAACGGATTTTTAGTGCCTTTTGCCGACGAAACACAGTTGGCGCAGCGTATTATACAAGTGTTGGAACAGCCCCAACTGGCACAACAATTCGGGGACAATGGAATTGAGGTGTTGCGGACGCGCTTTTCAAAGGAAACGATGCTGCGCGAAACGATAGCTTTTTATGAAACGATTTTAAAAAGTGCTTAGAAAAAAATTCTAATCAACTTCACTATCCAAATCTTGCTGAATGATGCGGCGGCGGTTTTTTCTGTCTGTTCTTTGACGCTCGGCTTTATCTTGTGCGGAATATTTGCTTTTATCCCCCAAAAAGTGCATCTGACCTTCTGCCAACCACGAGCCTTGCCGAACCATTATTCCATTCCACAAGCAAGTTTCATCGCCGCAGTTATGCTTTGAATAATCGCCGAAATTGCGGTGTTTTATTTTTTTGTCGCTTAATATTTTTTGTTGGTTGTGGCGAATTTTTTCCCACCACTGATACTCCTCTGCGGTGGTGAGTTCTTGTCCGAGCGTTTCTACTGCAATAAAGGTTTTGGGGTCTTTGAGTTGCAAAAAATCAAAAGTTTTTTTAAAAAACTGATGTGCATATTCTCTGACCTGTATTTTTTCTTCCAGACTAAGTTTTTCGTTTTCTGCGATAGAACGATATAAGCCGAGTACATTGAAATCGGTGTATTTTTTATAATTGTCAATAAAAAACAAATATTCTTTCAATGTGAGTGTATTAAACTTCTGCCCTATTTTCATAAGAATTTTTTTTATTTAAATATGCAATACCCGAGAATGTGTCTGTTTTTTTTAATACTTAAAATCATTTCACATATTTTATCCAACAAAAGCTCCTCCTTTTATTTGTTTACGGAACTGCTACTTTATAAAAATTTTCAATAATTTCTACCACTTTCAAGCCGTCGTAGGCATTGGTCATAATCTGCTCTCTGCCTTTAAGCGTTTGTATAACATTTTCAATTATTTTGTCGTGGTTGCTCATAGAGCCTTCGTAATAGCCGTAGGCATTGGCGGCATTAGAAGGGGGCAAGCCCTCTATATCAAAGCCCGCCGTGCACTGATAATCAATGGTATTGAGGTATTTGCCGCCGATTTTGATGGTGGCATTTTCGGCAAAAATCGTTATAGAGCCTTCCATATTCTGGCGGTAGGCGGCGGTGGTGTAATGGAGTGTGCCCAAAGCAGGAGGGTGTTGTTTGAGGCGAAAAATAAAATGCCCCGTATCTTCAAATTCTATCAAAGACTGATGCGCCACATTCGCCGTTTTTCCGGTTAGCGGCTCTATATCGCCCAGCAAATAATACAACACATCAATAAAGTGGCTAAATTGTGTAAACAGTGTGCCGCCGTCTTGTGCCAAAGTGCCTTTCCACGGCGATCGGCGGTAATATTCGGCGTTGCGATTCCAATAGCAATTGAGCGAAACAGAATAAATTGCACCCAATTTGTGGGTTTCCAACAACTGTTTCACGGCTTGTACGGGCGGATTAAAGCGATTTTGCTTGACGACAAACAAGGGGCAGCCCTGCCGCAAAGCCGTTTGTAACATCGCTTCGCACCATTCTTTTTTGATGCTCATGGGTTTTTCTACCAACACAGGGCGGTGGTGTTGCAGGGCGGCGATGCTCATTTCGTGGTGCGAGCCGTTGGGCGTACACACACACACGAGGTCGGCGGGTATTGCCCAAAATTCTTCCGGCGAAGCACAAGCCTTTCCGCCGTAATCGGCGCATAGGGCTTGCGTTTGGGCAGCCACCACATCGTAGGCAGCCACCAATTCGGCTTCGGGGTGTTGTCGGATATGCAGGGCGTGGCGTTTGCCGATGTAGCCGCAACCGATGATAGCAAAGCGTATTTTCATGCACAATCAATTATGTGTGCTGCAAAGTTGCTAAACTTCATTCGTCTTTTAAAAAATTATTAAAAAAAATAAAAACCTCCGACCGCAATGTATGAGCAATTTTAAGCAATCTTATCGTTGAACTTAGATACTGTAATATTTGTTTGGAAGATAGTTATAAATACTTGTATCAAAATTGATACAAGTAAGTCAGAAAATTTCGGATATTTGCACCCTTATTTTTAAATTTTTTCTATAAAAAAATGGCTATTTCTAACGAAATAAAAGTAGGCGTTTTATCGCTGGCGGGTTTGGTAATTTTATATTTGGGATTTAATTTCTTAAAAGGAAAATCAGTACTGGCTACGCACAACTTTTATACGGTGCTCTTTGATAAAATAGATGGGCTGATGGAGGGCAATCCGGTATTGCTCAATGGTTTTCAGGTAGGCTCGGTGGAAGGTTTGGAGTTGGTGGCAGACGGAAGCGGACGGGTGTCGGCTTCTTTGAGTATTCAAGATGAAGTGCCGCTGCCCAAAGGCGTAGCGGCTCGTATTGTATCCAGCGGCTTGATGGGCGACAAACAGGTGATATTGGTAGCTCCCAAAAATACAACAACCGCCGCCGAAGTTCCTTTGCACCAAAACGGCGACACGCTTATCGGCGAATTGGAAGTGCCCCTGACCACTATGTTGTCGGAGGAAGTGCTGCCCGTAAAAGATAAACTCGCCAAAATGATTGATTCCTTGCAAATCACCGTAAACAGCATTAATCAAACCCTCAACAGCGGTGCTTTGCAAAGCAGCCTCGCCAGCCTACAGACCACTTTGCAATACCTCCAAAAAAGCAGTGCGCAAGTTAATCAGTTGTTGGCGGCACAATCGGGAAAAATAGACGGCATCGTAACTGATGCGGCAGCTATCACCAACAACCTCAAAAACAACAACGACAATATCAACACCATCATTAGCAATGCCCAAAGCACCACACAACGCCTCGCTCAAATAGATGTGCAACCCAGCATTGCAAAACTCAACGGTACGCTTACTCAAGCTGAAAGCACCATCAAACAACTTACCGCCACCATAGAAAAAATCAACTCCGGCGAAGGCTCGGCGGCACTTTTGCTCAACGACCCCAAATTGTACCAAAACATAGAAAAAACCACCCGCGATTTAGATGCGCTTTTTGTAGATATGAAAAACAACCCCAAACGCTATGTACATTTTTCGGTATTTGGGCGTAAAGACAAATCCGCCGCCGGCGAAAACAATGTAAAAGAGGAGTAAATTAAATAATATTTTTGCAAAATTTTTGTTTTTGTAAGAAAATCTCTCTTAAAATTTTTATCAAAAAACTCACTTGTCATAAGTTTTTTTTAAAATAAAATGACTCTTTATGTGTTTTTTATAAAAATAATTGTTCAAAAATCGTGTTTTAGCTCATTATACAAAAAAATCATCTTGCATTTGTTTAAATTTCTTTGTTCTTTTTTTATTTATTGCTGCTGCTTTTCGCTGTATGCACAAAACGAAACCGTTATTGATATTATCAATACCAACTCTTTGGAATATATCAAAAAAGGTGACGAAGAAATTCGCAAACTCATCGGGGCGGTGCAATTACAACAGGGCGACCTGTTTTTTGAGTGCGACAGTGCCTATATCTACGAACGCCGCAACGACATTGAAGCCTTTGGCAATGTACATATCCGCCAAGCCGACTCCGTAAACATTTATGCGCAATATCTCAACTATACCCACGACCGCCAGCGTGCTTACCTCTATGACAAGGTGCGCCTCGTGGACTCCAAAAGTACCATCACTTCCGATACTTTGGAATATGCCATCAACGAACAAAAGGCGGTGTTGTATCAAAAAGTAAAAGTAAACGACCAGCAGGGGCGTTTTTCTGCCGACTCGCTCACTTATTTTGTAAAAAGCAAAGAAGCTATTTTGCACAAAAACGCCAATATGGTTTCTAATGAAGGCTACACACTGCAATCGCCGCGTATGCGCTACAATTCCAATACCCGCGCGGCGGTTTTTGAGGGCGGCGGCGACCTACAACTCAAAGACGGAGCTAAAGTAAAAAGCCAACAAGGGCAATACGATGCCGCAAAAAAAACAATGATATTCCGGCAACAAGTAGAAGTCAATCACCCCGACTACCGCTTGGTGAGCGATTTGCTCAACTACAATATCGCCACCGAAACCGTTGATTTTCAAGGAAACAGCACCATTTATCAAAAAGATGCTACCCTGAGTGGCGAGCGCGGTGTGTATAATCCTGCCACCAAAACCCTGAGCCTCAAAGGAAAAGCCTATTTATCCAAACCGCCGCAAATGATACGTGCCGACAGCCTTTATTTGCAACAAGAAGGCGGCATTGCCTATGCGTATCGGCAGGTAGAACTCAAAGATACTTCTCAGAAAATTACGGTATGGAGCGATTTTGCACGTTTCACCGAAGCCGAAAATGCCCTCTTGAGCAGTGGCAAAGCCCTACTCGCCACCGAAAGTGAAGGCGATACGCTGTGGCTCGCCGCCGACACCATCAGCACGGCACGGCACGGCACCGACAGCACCCGCCGCATTGACGCTTTTCGCAAAGTGCAGATATTTAAAAGCGATTTTCAAGCCGTCTGCGATTCGCTCTCGTTCAGCAGCAGCGATTCGTTGTTTCGCCTCTACGACCTGCCCGCTATTTGGGCAGAGAACACACAATTAAGTGCCGATACCATATTGTTGCAGTTGCGTGGCAAGCACATGGAAAAAGCACTTTTGCGACGCAACGCCATGATGTTGAGTGAAAATTTTAAAGATATTTTTGATCAGGCAGTGGGTGCAGAAATGGATATTGCATTTGAGCGCGACAGTGTACACCAATTGGATATGCGCGGCAGTGCCGAAACCATTTATTTTGCTCAAGATGATGCCAAACGGTTTATCGGCATCAACCATTCCAAAGCCGAGCGTATCAAAGTGGTGATACAACACAATAAACCCGATAAAATTTATTTATACGAAAATCCAAATTCTGTTTTTCACCCGATAAAAGAATATCAAAAAGATACTTTTCGGGTAAATGGCTTTGTATGGCGCAATCGCCAGCGACCGCAGCGCGTGTTTTTTGTACAGTATCGTATTGCGCAACTTTATTAAAAAAATATAGCCGCCGTTTGGCATAAAAAAACCGCCCTAAATAAATAGGGCGGTTTTTTGGAATAAAAGATTTAATTTTTTTGTAACGACTAATGTCCTTTTTTCAAAGCTTCTTTAGCTTTGTCTGCGGCATTATTAGCAGCGTTTTGTGTTTTGTCAATTGCTTTAGCAGCAGCATCTTTAGCGGCATCAACAGCGTTGCCGGCAGCATTAGCAGCAGCCTCTCCTGCACCTTGTACGGCAGCAGCAGCAGAATCAACAGTAGCAGTTGTAGCGGCGGCGGCGGCAGCAGCAGCGGCTTCAGCAGCTTCAGCAGCTTTTTTCACGCTGTCAGCAGCAGCTTCAGCTTTTGCTTTTGCAGCCTCTTCAGCGGCTTTTTGGTCGCCTTGGCAAGCAGATAAGCCTAAAATAGCAACTAAACTTGCAGTAAAAAATAACTTGTTCATTGGTTTTCTGTTTTTAATTGTGTTGGATTATATAAAATAAAATGTGTAAATTGTCAAATAAAATTATTTTACACGATTTACAATCGCTTGGAATGCTTCGGGGTGGTTCATTGCCAAATCAGCCAATACTTTGCGGTTCAAGACGATACCTTTGTCGGCAACAGCTTTAATGAATTTGGAGTAGCTCATACCGCTCAAACGTGCGGCGGCATTGATGCGGATAATCCACAATTCACGAAACGCTCTTTTTTTGGCTTTACGGTCGCGATAGGCATATTGCAAACCTTTTTCAATGGTGTTTTTCGCTACTGTCCATACATTTTTGCGGCGTGCGAAATAACCTTTGGCGAGTTTCAGAAATTTTTTGCGGCGGGCACGAGATGCCACCACATTGACGGAACGAGGCATATTATTTTTTTGTTACGACAAAGCGCGATTGATTATTTCACAATGCTTAGTTGCTGCTTTATCAGGTGAATGATTAATTTTAAAAATATTGTATGGTCTGTGTTAAAAAAACATCAACATATTAAGCACAACCCAACATACGCAAAGCTCTTTTTTCCTCGCTGCTGTGTACCAAGGCAGATTGCCCCAAATTTCTTTTGCGTTTGTTGCTTTTTTTGGTCAAAATATGTCTTTTAAAAGCGTGACTTCTTTTTACTTTTCCTGAAGCTGTTATTTTAAAACGTTTTTTTGCGCTGGAATTGGTCTTTAATTTAGGCATAAAATTTCATTAGTATTAGTAAATCGCCGCAAAGATAGTTTTTCTATCTTTCGCAAGCAAGTAAAGGCAATAATTTTATTTAAAAAAATAATAAACTGATTATTTTTTATTGCCTTTGGGTACAATAAATACAAAAAGTCGTTTGCCTTCTAATTTGGGGGGGTGCTCAGGCGTACCTATTTCGCTGAGTTTGTCAATAAATCTCTGCAACAAATTGCTACCTTGGTCTTTAAACATAATCGCACGTCCTTTATATTGCACATACGCTTTTACTTTGTAGCCTTCCTGCAAAAATTTTTCGGCGTGTTTCGTTTTAAATTCAAGGTCGTGGTCGTCTGTATGTGAAGTAAAACGCACCTCTTTTACCACCGATTTGGCGGCTTTGGCTTTCATTTCTTTTTCTTTCTTCTTTTTTTCATACAGAAATTTCTGAAACTCCACCACACGACACACCGGCGGTGCGGCATTGGGGGATATTTCCACCAAATCCATTTCCAATTTATCGGCGATAGCCAGGGCTTCGCCAAGGCTGTAAATGCCTACTTCCACATTTTCTCCCACCAAACGCACCTGTGACGCTGAAATTTGTCTGTTGATGCGAAATTCGCTCTGTTGTTGCTGACGAGGGCTGTGTCTTAAAATTTTTGCCAAATGATTAAAAACTTGTTTTTGATTGATAAAATATTAATTCAATAAAATGATGATACAAATATACGTTTTCTAATATAATTTTGTTACAATTAAAAATTTTCAGTGCATCCTGTTTTATAAATCAATGCTGTATTTTTGAAAAATATTGAGCTTTTATCTATATAAGATAAGGTCTTGCCGAAGTAGGACAATTAGAAGCCAACTATTAATTTAGCAAAAATTTCAAATAGAATTTCAAATTCTCAATTTAGAACTTTCGCCTGCAATTTGGCAACACCTTGTTAACTACTGACTTTCTTTGAGTCCATTTTTAAATTTATTAATGTCAATACTGTTTCTATTTTTTTATGTTCATCTGTTGAATGTTCAAGTTTAAATCTAAATTCATTTTCTATAAATTTTTCTCTATTTGTGAAATTATGATTTTCTGTTAAATAAATTTCAGTGTCATTTAATATTTTTGTAAAATTTAAATTATAACAAAACATAATTATTCCGGCATAGTTATTATGCCAACTTAAATATCCTTGCAATTGTTTAATTGTTTCTTGTAAAGTTAGTATTCCTTTCCAAATTTTAAGTTCAAATATATGCTCATTAAATCCGTCTTTTGTTCTAATTAAAATATCCGTTTTACCTTTACAGTTTTTGGCTTCTGCATTTCCTCGCCCTTTGAAAGTTATATTTAAAGTTGTAAGTAATCTATCTCTTATATTTTCTTCTGTTAGCGTTTGAAATTGTTCTGGTCGTCTTTGCATATCACAAGTTAAATATCGCAATGATTTTATAAGTCTTTCAAATTGTAATTGGTCAGTATTTTTCCCCCTGATTTGGGTGCTATTTTTCGGCTGTTTAAATTTTGTTTTATCCATTCCTCAAAGTTGTCTGTAGTTGCAAATGCCAAAATTTTATTTTTAAAACAAGCTTCCCTGATTTTAAATATCCCCATTGGTCCAAAGCCACTGTAATAATTTGCTCCACAATCGCGAGAAATAAACCATTCAGTTCCTAATTTTAATGCAATATGAATTATAGCCGGTTCTTCATCTACAAAGCCATGAGATAAAAAAATACTATAAAATTTATTATTCTGCTCTGAAAAACGTTCTAACCCTTCTAAACAATTCCAGATTCCTTTTGAGTCAACAATCTCGTGAAATTCAAAATACATAATTTCACGATAATGTCCACCATTGATTGCCTCTGCAAGTTTATAAGCATTATCAGTATATATTGATATGTCCGTGAAATTATCCATAAGGTTACTGCCAACTGTCTGGCTTATTCTGGAATTTCGGATAACAATAATCGTGCAAAATCTGCCGTGTTCATTGTTCCTACATCGCCTTGTCCGTGTTTGCGCACTGATAATTGTCCACTTTCCGCTTCTTTTTCGCCCAAAATTAGCATATATGGCACTTTTTTAATCTCTGCATCGCGAATTTTTTTACCTATTTTCTCGTTGCGCTCGTCCAATACGGCTCTGATACCCTGTGTTTTGAGTTGATTGGATATGTTTTGGGCAAAATCGCCGAATTTTTCGCTGATGGGCAATATCGCCACTTGCTGCGGTGCCAACCAAGTCGGAAAATTACCTGCGTAGTGTTCAATAAGAATGGATATAAAACGCTCCATAGAGCCAAAAGGTGCGCGGTGAATAATTACCGGACGCGATTTAGTGCCTTCGGCGTTGGTATATTCCAACTGAAAACGCTCCGGCATTACATAATCCACCTGCACGGTGCCGAGCTGCCATTTTCTGCCCAAAGCGTCTTTTACGATAAAATCAATTTTGGGTCCGTAAAAAGCTGCTTCGCCCAAGCCGATAAAATAGTCGAGTTGGACTTCGTCGGCTACGCTTTTGATTTCGGCTTGCGCACGTTCCCACAATTCGGCATCGCCGCCGTATTTGGCATCATTTTCATCACGAAAACTCAAGCGCGTGCTCACCTCCATTCCGAAAGTGGCAAATACATATTGTGTGAGGCTGATAACTTGTTTGATTTCATCTTTCAACTGCTCTACGGTGCAATAAATATGTGCATCGTCTTGTGTAAATCCGCGCACACGGCTCAGTCCGTTGAGTTCGCCGCTTTGCTCATAGCGATACACCGTTCCGAACTCCGCAATACGCAAGGGCAAATCGCGGTAGCTGCGCGGTTTGGAGGCATATATCTGATGATGATGCGGGCAGTTCATCGGTTTGAGCATGTATTCCTCTTCATCTACCTGCATGGGTGCAAATTGTGATTCGGCATAATACGGATAGTGACCGGAAGTTTTGTAGAGTTCCAGATTGCCAATATGTGGCGTGATTACTTCCTGATAGCCTCTTTTGAGTTGTTGGCGGCGCAGGAAATCTTCCAAAGTGCGGCGCAGCAAAGTGCCATTAGGCAACCACACCGGCAAGCCGCCCCCGATTTTGGGCGTAATCAAATAAATTTCTAATTCTTTTCCCAAGCGGCGGTGGTCGCGCTTTTCGGCTTCTTCTAACAGGTGCAAATGCTCGTCTAATTGGGCTTGTTTGGGATAAGTAACACCATACAAGCGGGTCAATTGCTTATTTTTTTCGCTGCCGCGCCAATAAGCTCCCGCAATATTGAGCAGTTTTACGGCTTTGATAAATCCGGTAGAAGGAATATGAGGACCACGACATAAATCCGTAAAATTTCCCTGATGGTAAAATGTAATCTTGCCATCTTCTAGTTCATTGATGAGTTCTATTTTGTACGGGTCATTTTTTTGGGTAAAATATGCCAAGGCATCGGCTTTGCTGATTTCCTGACGGCTGTAGGCATTATTTTGACGGGCGAGTTCGAGCATTTTTTGCTCAATGGCTGCCAAATCTGCCTCGCTGATGGAGTAATCGCCGAAGTCCACATCGTAGTAGAAGCCGTTTTCAATCGGCGGACCTATACCAAACTTAGTACCCGGATACAAACTCTCCAAAGCCTCCGCGAGTAAGTGCGCAGAAGAGTGCCAATAGGTATTTTTACCATCGGCATCGTCAAATTTTAATAATTCAAGGGTGGCATCTGCCGTCAGTGGGCGAAAAGCATCGCGTACTTCACCATTTACACGCGCTGCCAATACTTGCGTGCCAAACCCGCACTAATGCTTTGCGCTATTTCCTAGGGAGTAGTGCCTTGTGGATATTCACGGACTTTGCCGTCTGGGAAACTAATCTTTATCATAAAACTGCTAAAAACCGATACATTAATACCTTTCAATGTCACGGTTTGGATATAATATAGTATTAAAAATATTTCTTATCACAAATAAATAAAAATAAATGCCAAAATTTACAAGTACGAAAAAAAAATTATCTTTTTATAAAATCTTAAAAATGATGTACGCACCTGATAAGATTTTTAAATACAATAAATTCTTCTTTTTTTGAAGCATTTTTGTATTTTCGCACCAATTTTAGTGCAAACATACGAAAATGCCGTCCAAAACTATTAATAAAATTTAGTTTTTAATGCACAAAAAAATATTGATAGCCGAACCCGTACATCCCATTTTAACACAGCGTTTGCAAGCTGTCGGGTATGAGTGTGTACAGGTGTCGCTTACGGCACAGGAATTAAAGCAAGCAATCGGCGAATATGAAGGCATTATCATACGCAGTAAAATCATTATTGACTCCGACCTTATCAATGCCGCCCGTAATTTGCAATGGATAGGGCGCACCGGCTCCGGTATGGAAAATGTAGATACTGTTTATGCCGCTACCAAGGGTATTGCCTGTATCAACTCGCCGGAAGGGAATTGTGATGCTGTTGCGGAACATACCATCGCTTTGATGATAAATTTACTAAAAAACATCACTCGTGCGGGTATGGATATGCGGCAGGGGCAATGGACACGCAGCGAAAATATTGGTACGGAGTTGGGGCATCAGACAGTGGGCTTGTATGGTTACGGACACACGGGCAGTGCAGTAGCACGGCGTTTGGAGGCTTTTGGGTGCAAGGTGTTGGTGTATGATAAATATAAAAGCGGTTTTGGCACGCCGCATATTTCGGAATGTACGCCGCAGCGCATTTTTGAAGAGGCAAACGTGGTGTCTTTGCATGTGCCGCTTACCGATGAAACACATCATTTGGCAAACGAAGCCTGGTTCGCCAGATTTCATCACCCGATAGGTATTTATCAATGTATGCAGAGGAGGGTGACCCAAACAGCCGCTTTGCTGCAAGCCTTAGAGCAGCGTAAAGTGTGGGCTGCCGGATTAGATGTCTTTGAAAATGAAGAGTGGGCTACACTTACCACTCAACAAAAAACAGAATTAGAAACTCTGCGCAAGCGCACTAATGTATGGCTCACACCACATATTGCCGGTGTTACACACGATTCTTATTATAAAATGTCGGCAATATTGGCAGATAAAATAATAGAAAACATAAAACATCAAGATTAAAATTATTCATTTTGTCAGCATTTCGTCATAATTTTTGATGTTGCTTGCAATTCCTTAATAATTAGTTTAATTTTAAGCCGTCTATTAGTTTGACTAATTGGTTTTTTTATAGCGAATAAAACAAATAAAAATAATATAAAAATAAAACAGCTTATAAACATGAGAAAACAATTACTTTTTTGGCTGATAATGCTACTTCCGATGGCATTATGGGCACAAAGCGGGGAAATTCGGGGTACGGTTACAGATGCCGATAACAAAGAAGCTATCCCCTTTGCAACAATAGCCGTAGTAGGAACAACAAAAGGAACAACCACTGACTTTGATGGTAACTACTCCTTAAAATTGACACCCGGACGCTATGACCTCAAAGTAACTTATGTGGGTTATCAAGAAGCCATTGTTACAGGCATTGTATTGAGTGCGGATAAAATCATATTCCAAGATTTTGCCCTCAACTCCAGCACCAAAGAATTAGATGCTGTAGTGGTAACCGCCTATAAAGTGCCTTTGATTGACAAGGACAATACGGCTTCGGGCGGGGCGGTAACACGCGAAGACATTAAAAACATGCCTACTCGTAATGTGGAGTCTATCGCTTCCAAAACGGCGGGTACGTTCCAAGCTGACGAAGGTGCAGCCATCAACGTAAAAGGTGGACGCTCCGAAGGCACAGAGTATTATATTGATGGTATTCGCGTGCGCGGCGGTACGGCACTCCCTGCCAACGCCATCGAGCAACTCAACGTAATTACGGGCGGTATCCCTGCCAAATACGGCGATGCCACCGGCGGTATCATCAGTATTACCACGCGCTCGGCTTCGCAAAAGTTTGGCGGCGGTATGGAGTTCATTACTTCTATGCCTTTCCGACCTTACTACAATCACCTCACCGCTACACTGGCAGGTCCTATTCTGAAAGTGGGCGGCACTGAAAGCAAACGCACTTTATTGGATTTCTTCATCGCCGGCGAAATTATCCGCGACAAAGATGATATGTTGGCAGCTACCGACATTTACCGCGTAAAACAAAGTGTATTAGACTCTTTGAAACAATACCCTTTGTTGCCTTCCAGCACAGGTGTAGGTTTTGTAAAATCCATTGATTATGTTACGCTCAATGATATGGAAAGCAGCGAAGTGCGCGAAAATGTAGAATTGCAGGAAATAAATTTTTCTACCAAATTCAATTTTATTCCGGTTCGCAATTTCAACTTCACTTTTGGCGGTAGCCTCAACTTGGCAGATGGCGGTTTGCAAGAGCGCAACAGAACCTATCGCGATTTTGTGCGCCGCTATGAGCCTTTCAACTGGGAACACAACCCTCAAACACAAGATTTTACTTACCGCTTCTTCGGGCGTTTTTCGCAAGAATTTAATACTTCCCAAGCAGCAGAAGGAGAAGAAAAGAAAGAAGGATTGTTTTCCAATATCTTCTACTCTATTCAAGCCGACTATACAAAAGACAAAGTAACCTGGTTTGACCCTATTCACGAAGACCGCTTTTTTGATTACGGTTATGTAGGTAGTTTTAATACAAGCAGAGCACCTATTTATCAACAAACAACCGTAAATGCCGTAGATGAAATTACCGGAGCACCGATCACCCTCACCGGACGCGGGTTTTTGGGCTATGGCGATAATGGCGTAGCATATACTCCCGGCACCTTGAATCCCGAAGCTGCCAACCAAACATCTTACTACTACCAGTTAGCAGGAGATGACCAGGCTAATTTTTACAATACGCTCAATCAGATTTCATTAAATAATGGCTTAATTAACGGTTCGCGTCCGCCTTCTTTGGAATCTGTATATAGTATGTACTACTTACCTGGTGCTGTGTGGGACGATTATTTAAAATCAGCAGAAGACCAATACCGCTTGAGCTTTAATAGTTCGGTGGACGTAAAAAAACCCGGTGTTTCCGAAAACAAAAAACATTCCATAGAGTTTGGTTTTGAATACGAACAACGCGTAGAAAGAGAATATCGCATGGCTCCGGCGCAATTGTGGGACAGAATGAGAGCATTGGTGAGCCGTCCGGGATTAAAAGATATTGCTTTAGATTTGGATAATCCGATTTTGGTTATCAACGGACAGCGTATTCCTTTATCCGACTACAATCCTGAATTGCACGGTATCTGGAGTGCTTATGATACCATTACATATAATTATGTGCGCACTGCACAAGGCAATAAAATTGATCAGGAAATTCGCAGTCGTTTTGGTTATGGTGATTTAGATTTTGTAAATACAGATGCTTTAGACCCTTCTAAATTATCGTTGGATATGTTTTCGCCCGATGATTTATACGGAACAGGTACTAATAATGTGTTCAGCAGTTTGTATGGTTATGATTATTTAGGCAACAAACTCAGCAAAGACCCTGCTTTTGAAGATTTCTTCAAACGCGATGAAAATGGCTATCTCAGCGGCAAAATCGGAGCATTCCGCCCTATTTATATGGCAGGATATATTCAGGATAAATTTGCTTTCAAAGATTTGATTTTTAACGTGGGCTTGCGCGTGGACAGATACGATGCCAACCAAAAAGTATTAAAAGATATTTACTCCCTCTATGGCGTGCGCACTGCGGGCGAAGTAAGCACCATCAACGGAAATAATATTCAGCACCCCTCTACCATCGGTGGCGACTATGTGGTGTATGTAGATAATGCCGTTAATCCTACCAAAATTGTAGGTTATCGCTCCGGCGACAATTGGTACAATGCCAACGGTACATTTATTAATGATGTGCGTATTTTGGAGCAAAGCGGTCAGTTATTCCCTTATTTATCCAATCCTTTGGATAATGACCCTAAAAATGACATTAAAGATAAAAACTTTGACATCAACACTACATTTAAAGACTATGTACCACAAATAAACCTGATGCCGCGTATCGCTTTCTCGTTCCCTATTTCTGACGTAGCATTGTTTTATGCGCACTACAACGTACTCACACAACGTCCACAAGGTAATAATTTCTTATCGCCTTTGGACTATTATTTCTGGCAAGAAAAAGCAATTGATACCCGCTACGACAACCCGAATCTGAAACCCGAAAAAACGATTGACTATCAATTAGGTTTCAAACAAAAAATCGGCGAACGTTCTGCACTCACCATCGCTGCTTTCTATCGCGAAATGCGCGACATGTTGAATGTAGTACAAGTACAGGGCTATCCCGTAAATTATACCACTTACCGCAATATTGACTTCGGTAACGTAAAAGGAATGGAGTTTACTTATGATTTGCGCCGTAGTGGTCCCGTAAAATTAGTGGCTACCTATACCCTGCAATTTGCTGATGGTACAGGCTCCAGCTCTACTTCGGGTGCTAACTTAGCCAACAACGGTTTGCCGAACTTGCGTGCCATTTTCCCGATGAGCTATGATGCTCGTCATACTTTCAACATCACATTTGACTATCGTTACGGCGAAGGTAAAGATTATACCGGTCCGCGCATCGGCAAATTTGATTTACTCGCCAATACAGGTCTGAATGTTGTTACTTTGTTCCGCTCCGGCACTCCTTATTCACAACAAAAAACAGCTACACCGGAAGGACAATTCGGCATTGCCGGACGTACTACTTTGGAAGGAAATCCTTATGGTTCGCGTATGTCGGGCAATTTCCGTATTGATATGAAATTAGACAGAGATATTAAAATTGCCGATAAAAAAGGTTCGCGCGATGCACGCTATATGAATGTGTATGTGTGGATACAAAACTTATTGGATACCAAAAATGTGTTGAGCGTATATGACTTTACAGGTCGCGGTGATGATGACGGCTATATTGATTCAGTACAAGGGCAAAATGTAGCAGCTACAGCCACTTATACTCAATCTTTTATTGATTTATACAGATTGCGTGTAGATAATCCGTACAATTTTACTTTGCCGCGCAGAGCCAGAGTAGGGGTTTCTTTCTCATTCTAATCTTGCTTGTCATCATTTTTTATATTAAAGAAAATAAAATAAATAATAATATGAAAAAAAATCATTTTATTCACTTTCTCTTTGCTGTTCTGCCGGTGCTTTTAAGTTTTCCGGCAACAGCGCGGGAAAATATTGGCTCCGGAAAAACCGGTAAAAGCGGCGATGTAAAGAAAACAACCATTGATTGCTTGCCCGCCAATTCACAAACAGAGTTGAACATCAACAATGTGCGCACCACTTTGATGACCGGAGGTGATATGTGGTGGAACTTAGATGCTGCCCGCTACGAAGTGCCCAAAGTAGAAAAAGGATCCGGCGGAACTTCGCGCCACTCTTTATTTGCAGGTGCTTTGTGGATAGGCGGTATTGATGCTTTGGGGCAATTAAAAATAGCTGCCCAAACTTATCGCCAAACAGGTAACGACTTTTTCCCGGACCACTCAACAGCAACGGACAAATCACTCAAAGCGATTGTGCCAACTACGATAAATTCTGGGAAGTGCGCGGCTTGGATATAGATGCTTTCCGTACTTTGTATGAAACCAACAACGGTGTTATTTCACAAACACAAGTATCCGAATCACTTTTAAAATGGCCGGGTAAAAACAATCCCTACTTTGACCAATATTACGATTTTTCTTTGCCGGAAGATAAAGACTTAGCTCCTTTCTTCGACCGAGACGGGGATGATATATATGACCCCGTTAATGACGGCGACTATCCGGTATTGGACTCTGAAGTAGAAGGCGTATATGCCGACCAAATGATTTGGTGGGTTTTTAACGACAGAGGCAATGTACACTCCGAAACCGGCGGCGAAGCCATCGGTTTGGAAGTCGGAGCTTTGGCTTTCGCTTTCTCTACGAGTGATGAAATCAACAATATGACTTTTTACAAATATGATGTAAAAAACCTCTCTACCACTCCTATCAACGATGTGTATTTCGGTCAGTGGGTGGATCCGGATTTGGGTAATCATTTAGATGACTTTGTGGGTTGCGATACGCTCACTAGTTTGGGTATTGTGTATAATGGCGATGCCAACGATGAAGGCGCACAAGGCTATGGCGATACTCCGCCAATGTTGGGTGTAGATTTCTTCAGAGGTCCGAAAGACGAAAACGGCAAAGAATTGGGTATGTCATCTTTCTTATACTACAATAACAATTTTGAAGTAACAGGTAACCCCGAAACAGCCGTTCATTTCTACGGTTATTTATCCGGTTTCTGGAAAGATAAAACCCCCTTTACTTATGGCGGCAATGGTAAAAACGGTACAGAGCCTTTCGCTTATATGTTTCCTACCGACCCCGGCACGCCCGCTGGTGATAATGTGTGGTCGGAGTGCAGTGAGGGCAACGAACCCGCCGACCGCCGTTTCTTACAATCGTCAGGTCCTTTCATTCTGAAGCCCGGCGCACGCAACGATATTATTGTGGGCGTAATTTGGGTGCGTGATGGCTTACAACACCCTTGTCCTTCCTTTGACATTCTAAAAACTGCCGACTTAAAGGCACAGGCTCTTTTCAACAGCAATTTCAAACTCAAAGACGGACCCGATGCTCCTTCTATGAGTATCCGCGAGTTGGATAAAGAATTGATATTAACTATTAATAATCCGGTTGGCTCTAATAACTACAACGAAGCCTATCAAGAAACAGATGCTGTATTGGCAGGTCAGGGAAATCCAGACTCTACCTATAATTTTCAAGGTTATCGCATTTATCAGCTTCGCTCGGCGAGTGTTACACCCGACCAATATAGCAACGGTGCCTTTGCCAAAGAAATTTTTACGGTAGATATAAAAGATGGAGTCAAAAAACTCATCAATATTTACTATAATTCCTCTACACAAGCCGATGATGAAAAAATTATGGTAGAAGGAACCGATAATGGTATTCAGCATATTTTTAAAGTAAATAAAGATGAATTTGCACAGGGTAGTTCTGTACTCATCAACCATAAAGAGTATTATTATGCTGTAGTAGCTTATGGCTATAATTCGGTTTCCACTCAACCTTATCTCGAAGGTCGTAAAGGTGCTGACCGTATTTATACTGCCGTTCCGCACATTCCCGATCCCGAATATGGTGGTGTTGCAATAAACAGTACCTTCAATGACGGTCCTGAGGTGACAACCATAAGCGGTTTTGGAAACGGCGGCAATGTATTAGAATTGACCGATGCCTCCATCGCCGAAATTTTAACCAATAATTTTATTGCACAACCTACCTATCAAGGTGGAAGCGGACCGATAGATGTACGCATATATGACCCGCTCCGTGTACCAAGTGCAGATTTCGAATTACATATTGACAATCAGGTTTATGTAAATTATACACAACCAAAATACGGCACTTTACAGCAAAATGCGGACGGTTCTTTCTTATATACACCGAATGCCGGTATTAATACCGACGAAGTAAAAGGAGATTATTTCACCTACGAAATAGCTAACCAATTCGGTACGTTGGAGCGTGCTGCCGTAACCATTCAATTAGCGACCGGTTTTGTAGGAGCAAAAGCTTATGACGATACCGAAATTCTCTATATTGACAAAACCAATGATGCGGTAGGTGAACAGCCGGCACGCCGTGATGTAGATGTATTATTAAATGATTATCCTTTTGGTTCTGATGAATTAGAAATAGTGAGCGTAACCAATGGCGCACGCGGCACTACACAAGTTTTACCCAACAAAAAAATTCGTTATACACGTAAAGATGAATATGCAGGCTACTTTGGTTTCGACCGTTTTACTTATACCATGAAAAACGCCACCGGAGCTATCAGCACCGCTACCGTAACCATCAACTTGATAGATGTGCGCGTACCCAGCGATCCGGAAACCACCAAAGAAGATTTCAAAATCAATGCTGCCGATGACTTTTTCATTGTAGCCGGATTACAGCCAACTACTATCAATCCTTTGGAAAACGACTTAAATGCCCTATTTGGCTCTAGTTCTTTAAATCCTTATTCTACTTGGGAATTGACCAACCTGACTACCGGCGAAGTATATGATTATAACACGCCTATCAATGTTCCAAACGAGCAAGCTATCGGCGGCTGGGAATATGACAGCACAAAATCCGATTTTCAGTTGAATTTCAACCCTCTCGGCTTTATTGTTGATGTTACACAAGTACCTAACCCTGATGAAGGAAATGCTTATTTGACTTCTTCTATTGACTTTACAAATGTTCAAAGCAGATGGCTTTCATTTATTGCCGATCAGGAAGGAGTAGGATTTTTGGGTACAAGAAACTGGATACGCTCCGGTGATAAAAAAGACAAAGACCAAGCCGGCGGCATTGATCCTACTTTTAGCGATTATTATGATTATGACGGCTCTGCTTATTATGCGACTATTTTAGACGGTGGTTTTGCGCCTTATTGCCTCACTGCCAATACGCGCCCCGAAGATGTGGTACGCTACAATACTCAAGTACTGGAATTAGACGGCAGTTTCCTGAATTACCAAGTGATGAGTCCGGCTTGCTCCGACTGCTACGGTTATAATTCAGGCAGCAACGTTCCAAAAAAACCAACCAATACCTTGGGTGACTTGAGAAGCGTGGATATTATAATGACCGATAATCCTGCACTGTGGACACAATGTGTGGTAATAGAAATGGGACGCGATGAAGAAAACAATATTGGCGGAGTACAAAAGAATGGTATGCGTGCCAGTAACTCTTTAAATAAAGACGGCAGCCAAAATACAGCCGAAACAGGTCGTTCGTGGTTTCCGGGTTATGCTATTGATGTAGAAAGCGGGCAACGCCTCAACATCATGTTCTCCGAAAACTCATTTATGCCCGGCGAAAATGGTGCTGATATGATGTTTAACCCTACCAATGTACAGGAAACAACCAATAGCGGCATAAGTGGTGCTAATTATCGTATGGGTGGCGAGCACTTCATTTATATTATGAACACTCGCTACGATGGCGGTGCTGCAACACACGACCTCTTCTCGCAAGGCACTACGGCTGCAAAAAAACAAGTGTATGACCAAGTGATGTGGGCAGGTGCTACTATTTTACAAGAAGGTGAATTCCGCTACAAATCAATGGCGGAAGGCTTGATTCCTTCCGGTGTAAAAATGAAGCTTCGTGTAGCCCGCTCCTATGAAAGTCAGGACGGCACCGCCTTACATATCATTTCAGCACCAAAGGTTTAGCTGCCGAACGCAATAATACCGAAGTTGCCAAAAAAGCAATGGACTTGGTGCGTGTAGTACCTAATCCTTATTATGCTTATTCGGCTTATGAAAACGATAAATTCAACAACAGAGTAAAAATTACCAATTTGCCGCCTCGTGCCATTGTTCGTATTATTGCTCTGGACGGTACATTTATTCGTGAGTTGAAGTTGGACAACTCTAATTTGCAGGACGGAACGGGCGTAGTAACCAAAAATGCCCTAAATGTTGAAAATGCTTTGGAATGGGATATGAAAAACTATAAAAACATACCGGTTGCCGGTGGTATTTATTTGTTCCATATTGAAGCACCGGATAGCGGAGAAGAGCGCGTATTGAAATGGTTTGGTGTAATGCGCGAACTGAATTTGGAAACTTTCTAAAAAAATTATGGCAGAAGATAGCATTGCACGAAAGTGTGTATGCACTTTGTGTGCAATGCTTATTTTTGTCAATAAAGTTTCTTTTTATTAAAAAATGAAAAAAAATAATTCCATGAAATATACAAAAATTACCTTACTATTTTTAAGTCTTTGGGCAGCAGGTGTAGCAGTATATGCAGGTAATGACGACCGTGTGGGGCAAGCCGGTGCAAGTGAATTGTTGATAAATCCCTGGGCACGCAGCTCAGGATTTATGGACGCTTACAGTTCGGGTGTGCGTGGCATAGAAGCTACACGCCTCAATATCGCAGGTTTGGCTTTTACGCGCAAAACTGAAGGTGTTTTGGCATTTACCGATTGGTTAAGCGGTACAGACATTCGGCTGACAGCCGCCGGAATTTCGCAAAGTTTAGGCGAAGGCAGAGGTGTTTTGGGTTTGTCGTTTATGTCTATGAACTTTGGCGAAATAGATGTAGTAACTACCGATGCACCCGATTTTGGAACCGGAGCTACTTTCCGCCCACAATTCACCAACATTGCTTTGGCTTATTCCAAATCATTTTCTAACAGTATCCACGGCGGTATTTTGTTGCATGTCATCAACCACAGCATTGCTGATGTACGCGCTACGGGTGTAGCATTTGATGCCGGTATTCAATATGTAGCAGGTGAAAAAGACCGCGCTAAATTCGGTATTTCTTTGCGCAATGTAGGCTCGCCAATGCGTTTTCGCGGCGACGGTTTGGACTTTACCATCACAGATAATGTAAGCGGCACAGAGTTTACCCTCTCCCAACGTCCCGACGATTACGAATTGCCTTCGCAGTTGAATATCGGCGGCTCGTATGACTTTTTATTGGGCGAAAATTTGCGTTTTACAACTGCAGGTAATTTCAGTTCCAATTCTTTCCGCAGCGACTATTTTTCGGTAGGAGCAGAATTGGCGTTTAAAGAGCAGTTTATGTTGCGTGCCGGTTATCGCATAGAACCCGGACGCAAAAGCGAACCTGTTCCGAATAATAACCTGATGACCGGTTTGGGTGCAGGTGTTTCTATCCAAGTTCCGTTCAAAAAAGAATCTGAAAGCACTTTCGCTTTTGATTATTCTTATCGCGCTACTTCCATCTTTAAAGGTATTCACAGTTTGGGTGTACGCATTGCTTTATAGTAAAAAGCATTTTTTCTACGCCTCACAAAAATATAAAAGGCAGCCATAAAAGGCTGCCTTTTTTTATATACCGAATCTTAAAATGAGCTTTTTAAAAGTTATTGAATAAGGTAAGATGTATAAAGAGATACATAAAGTGTATTTTATAATAGTCATCATTTAAGTGTAGATACTTCTGTCACTATTATCAAAAACAGGTATTTGAAAGGGTTTTAGGGCAAAAAGAAAATAAAAAAACCTCTCGGATGCTCGCCACCGAGAGGTTTACCAAAACTAATTATGAAAAACTACTACTCTACTAATATCTAACACACTACAAAGTATGTGCCAAATAAATAAGTTTTTGTTTATATGTTTTTTGTTTGACTACTTTTTATATAAAAAAATAAAAACATACGATGTACAAATATCAAAAGAACATTGTAAAGATATAAATTATTTTTTATTTTTAAAAAGCTATTAATCATCTACTTGAATAGAAAAAATTTTTATCGATATATTTTTCAATGATATAAAAAACATATTGAAAGTATTATTTTTTTACAGCAAATACATGAAAAACAAATCAAAAATCAATTTTATTAGGGATACTTTAGACCAACTGTATCCTCAACCGCCTATACCTTTGCAACATCACGATGCTTTTACACTATTGGTGGCGGTGGTGCTGTCGGCACAATGTACTGACGAGCGCGTTAATCGTGTAACCCCTGCTTTGTTTGCCCTCGCTCCTACCCCTTCTGCTATGGCGCAGCTTCCTGTGGAGCAAATTCGTGAAATTATTTATCCCTGCGGCTTATCGCCCGCCAAATCCAAACATATCGCTGCCCTTTCGCAGATAATCGTCACTGAACACGGCGGCAATGTACCTCATACTTTTGCGGCACTCGAAGCATTGCCCGGTGTAGGACACAAAACGGCATCGGTGGTAATGTCGCAGGCTTTTGGTGTGCCTGCTTTTCCGGTAGATACCCACATTCATCGTTTAGCGTGGCGATGGGAATTGAGCAACGGCAAAAATGTAGAACAAACCGAAAAGGATTTGAAAGTAGCATTTCCCGAAAATCTGTGGAACAAACTCCATTTACAGATGATTTATTTCGGGCGTGCCTATTGTCCCGCCCGCGCACATCAACCCCAACAATGTCCCATCTGTCGGGTAGTAGGTCGCAAAGAATTATTTGAATAAAGAAAAAATCTATTTTTCAAAAAGTCTCTTTTTTATATAAAATGCGGATTTTAAACAAGTGGTAATTGCTTGGCAATAATTTGTTGCAGAGCCGCCACCCAAGCATCTTGGTCGTTGAGGCTCTCCACCAATTGCACTTTTTCGCCGCCTGCCGCCTTAAATTCGTGGTCGTATTCGGTCTGTATTTCAAAAATGGTTTCCAAACAATCTGCTACAAAAGCCGGACACAGCACCAACAATTTTTTGTTGCCTTTTTTTGCCAGATTTTCTATTATTTCCGAAGTGTAGGGCTGTAGCCAAGGGTCTTTGCCCAAGCGCGACTGGAAACAAACCGTGTATTTTTTTTCGGGTAATTGTAATTTTTGGGCAAGGGTACGCGCGGTGGCATAGCATTGGGCACTGTAACAAAAATGGTTTTTTTCGCTCAAAACGGCGCAACAGTCGGGTGTTTGCAGACAATGGTTGCAGTCGTCTCCTTTGAGGAGCTGGCGTTGGGGCAAGCCGTGAAAACTGAATAAAATATGGTCGTAGCTGTCAATGTGGTGCTGCTCGGCATTGGCGGCAAAGCAAGCTACCATACCTGCATCATCATAAAAACTATTGACGAACTGTATGTCGGGTACTTCCCACCAAGTGCGCACAATGCTCATTACTTTTTCGTGCACTGAACCGCCAGTAGCCGAAGCATATTGAGGAAAAAGCGGCACAACCACTATTTTTTTTACACGGCGGCGGCGCAATTCCAACAAAGCACTTTCAAGCGAAGGATTTTGATAACGCATACCGAGTTCTACAATATATTCGCGCCCGTCTTTGATGTATTGTTGATAATAATTTTGCAATTTCTCTTTCAGCCGCAGCCCATAGTATAAAAGCGGCGAGCCGTTTTCAGTCCAAATTTCTTGATATGATTTAGCAGAATTGGAAGCGCGAAAAGGTACTATCACGCCGCGTACCAACAATTGTCGCGACAACCAAGGTATATCAATTACACGTCCATCGGTAAGAAATTCAATAAGATAACGCTTGACAGAACCTATATCATAACCGTCCGGTGTACCCAAATTTACTAAAAGAATACCTATTTTTTCTCTATTCATATTTTGAAATTTCGTAAAAAAAATATCTGATTAAAAAAATTAAACAACAATTATCTGTGCATCAGCCCGATTTAGGTCTTAGCTTTGCAGCAGAAAAAATCAGATTTTATCAATTATGTCCAAAAACGCTGCAAGTTACCGATTTTTGCCTACATCTGTATTAGGAAATCCACTAAAAAAACAAGCCACTTTGATTGTAGGGGGTGGTATTTCGGGGTTGTTGCTGGCGTATCATCTGCGAAAAAAAGGGGTGGCAGTAAAAATTATGGAGGCAAATGAGCGTGTGGGCGGTTTGCTCAATACGCTGCACACGCCACAGGGTTTGATAGAAACCGCCGCCAACGGCATTTTGTGGAGTCCGGCACTACAAGCCCTTTGCGATGATTTGAAAGTGTCGTTGTTGCCGCCCAATCTTCAACAAAAAAAACGCTATATCGTGCGAGGCGGGCATTTGCAACGTTTTCCTTTGTCGGTGGGCGAAACGGCAGCAGCTCTGTGGAATTTTATCGCGCCTCACCGCGAAAAGCCGCAGACGATGGAGCAGTTCGGGAGTACTTTTTTGGGAATGGGCGCATTGCGGTATCTGTTAGAGCCTGCTTTTGGCGGTATTTATGCAGCTACGGCGCAGGAGTTGAGTTTTCCGTTGGTGCTGCCCTCTTTTGCCAAAGCACTCAATGAGCATCGCTCTTTGGCGTGGGGGCTGTGGCAACAACGCGACAAACAGCAGCAAAAACCGCCGACTTCTGGTACTTGGGGTTTTAAAGGCGGAATGGGCGAATGGGTGCAAGCCTTGTACGAGCATTTGAAAAATGATATAAATCTCAATGCTCCTGTCGGAGATATTCCGGTGAGCAATCGGGAGCAAATAGTGCTGTGTACGCCTGCACCGGCGGCGGCGAATTTACTCAAAAACAGCAGTGCGGCGGCTCTGTTGGAGCAGGTGCAATATGCTTCTATTGTCAGCATTACTTTGTTTTATCCTTTGGCGGCACTGCCGCGCTACAAGGGCGGTTTTGGGTGTTTGGCGGCACGCAGCGAAGGGCTGAACACCTTGGGCATTTTGTTCAACAGCAGTATTTTTGAGCAACGCACCCGAAGCAGCGATATGGTGAGTTTGACGTGTATTTTCAGAGATATGGACGGCACTTTAGCGGCTGCCTCCGATGCCGCTCTGGTACAACGCGCCGAAGCCGACATCACCGCCGTGCTGGGTGCAACACAGCCTTCGGAAGCGGCATACCTCACGCGCTGGCAACACGGCATTCCGATTTACTCACCGACTTTGTATGAGCAGCTGCCGAAGTTGTCGGCGGCACTGGCAAAGGAAACACCCTCGCTGCGCTTATTCGGAAATTATACCGGACACATCGCTATTCGCAATCTCTGTGAGCAAGCGGCACAGGTGGAGTTATAATGTGCGGTAAATTTTGAGTATTTTTTTCGATATTAAAACCGTTTTTTTTCACAAAAGAAATAATTTCCAAAAAAAGGAACAAATAAATATAAAATATAATTTATAAACAATTTATTGTCATATATTTATAATATTGGCAATTATTTTGAATATTCTGTTTATAAAATTTGGATTTTATGAGCAACATTCAAAATGTATTCAAAACGATAGGGTTTATTAATCAGGACACAGCAGACATACACAACCATCATCAACTTGAAGTACAATATATCAACAACAGAGATGGCAGTGTTCGTTGGGTTTAGCCGCTTGGATTAAAACGTCCTTTATTTTGAAATTTTACCATATTCAGGGCTGGAAAGCGGGTGCTTTCAGTTGGCTGCTCAAATTGGTTTTTGCTTTCAATATTCAAAAATGGGTATTCAAACGTGCAATTGTTTTCATCAATCCCCCCCACCATTTTAATCTTAATCTTTTCAATAATAATTGGGCATTATTTACAGGTACTGTGGGTCCGAATCAAAAATATATCCATTACACAGAAGACGAAACAAGAAAGGGTATATTTACCAAAATAGCCATTACTCCACAGGCAATATCTCTTATAAAAAAAGAGAGAGCTGTTTTGCAAAAATTAGCTTCTTCTGACATTAAAAATTTTACTTTTCCCAAACTTCTGCATCAAGATGAGCGTTCGCTGTCGGTATCGGATAAAAAAAGTTATCATTATCGCACTCATACCTTTTCTCCCGAACACGCTAAAGCCCTGTTTTCGCTGAGAAATATAGAACAACGCAATATTTCTTTTGAAGCGTTGGATAATATCTTACACCTCAATGAGCGTTTGACACAACTTCAACAAACAAGAAAAAAAGTTCCTTCAGGCATACTGAAAAAATTGGGTCATTTATTGCATCTTCTTCATAAGCGTTATTTGAATGTGAATTTAGCTCACGGGGATTTTACGCCTTGGAACATGTATGCCGACGAAGCAGGCAAGCTCTATATTTATGATTGGGAATTAGTGAATGGCAACTATCCGGAGGGGTTTGATTTTTTTCATTTTATTATACAAAAAGGTATTCTTTCGGAGCATAAAAATTGGTCTCAAATAAAAAGTGAGATAGAAAGTTATTTGCCCTTTTTTATAAAAAAAAGTGAAACAAACGACTATCTTTCTTTATATCTTTTGATAAATGTATTGTATTATTTGGAAATATACGAAAAACAAACACACTGGCACGCACAAATTTATTGGCTTTTGGACGTGTGGAATACGGCGTTGAGCGATGTATTAGGCAACAGCATGAATCACAGAAAACTTGTTATTCTGGACTTATTTGATTATTTACACGATATTCAATATGCAGGTTTAAAACTCCCCCTGACACAACCTGAAAAATTATCGCTTTTTTCGGATATTGATTTGCTGTTGTCGAAAAATGATACATCTATGCTGCTGAAACACTTCAAAAATCACCCCTTAACAGCAAAAATCAGTGTGCGAAGCGGCATAGCAATGAGCAAAATAATCGTATTAACCCGCGATCATACCGTATTCAGTTTAGATGCTATTCACCAGCTCAAAAGAAAGCATTTAGAGTATATGAATGTACATAATATGATTCAGCACGCACGAACAGATAATGACGGAATACGACATGTCAGCGCAAGAGATACAGACTTGTTTATCGGATTATTCTACGGGCTTAACAATGCCGTTATTCCCGACAAATACAAACAATATAGCACTACAATACGCACTTCGCAAGTGCTGTTGGATAAAGTATTGAACCATCAGATTTCGAGCGGCAAACCGCACCCCAAACAACTTCGAGATATTATAAAAAGCAGACCGGAAAACAGAGGTATATCGGGGCTAAAAAATCGCCTCGCTTATTTTTTGGACACTATCTATAATGTTTTTTCAAATCGCGGGCTGATTATTACTTTTAGCGGAGTGGACGGAGCGGGCAAATCCACCATTATAGAAAAAACAAAATATGAATTGGAAAAAAAATTCAGAAAAAATGTAGTGGTTATCAGGCATCGCCCTTCTTTGTTGCCTATTTTGAGTGCCTGGATAAAAGGCAAAGAAGCAGCAGAAAAAGCCGCCGCCGAACAATTGCCGCGCCAAGGTAAAAACAAAAGTTTTATTGGCTCTTTACTCAGGTTTTCTTATTATTATATAGATTATTTTTTAGGGCAGTTTTATATCTATCTGAAATATGTATTGCAAGGTCAGGTGGTATTATACGACCGCTATTATTTTGATTTTATCAACGACAGTTTGCGCAGCAATATCGTATTACCACAATGGGTTTTTAAAATGGGATACTTTTTGATACTAAAACCACATCTTAATTTCTTTTTATATGCCGACCCCAAAATTATATTGAGCCGAAAAAAAGAATTGGACGAAAACACCATTTCAAAACTAACCCGCGATTACTTGTCTTTATTCTACCAACTCGGCAACCAATGCCCGCATCAGTATCACGCCATTGAAAATGTAACTTTGGATAAAACGGTAGCCTTTATTTCTAATCAAATTCAAGCAAAACTCATCTAATGCGCAGCATCATTGAGCATATCGTCCGTTGGCGGAATCCGCAATTCAGCCTGCACCCTTCGGTGAACACCATCGCTATTATTTCATTTGCAACGACAAATTTTTGGAGTTTGGTGCGCGGTCTGAGGTGGTTTTTTTATGGTAAAAATCCTCAAATGTGCTTGTTGGGTAAAAATGTGCAATGGTTCAATGCGCCAAAAATAAAATTCGGAAAATACCTGAAACTCGGCGACCAAGTTTATATCGGTGCTTTGGGCAAAGAAGGCATAATCATCGGCGACAATACAGGAATTGGTGCTTATAGCAGGGTCGTAGTTTCTACGTCATTGAGTTGTCCGGGCGAGTTTATCAAAATCGGCAACAATGTAGGTATCGGCGAATTTGCTTATTTGGGCGGCGGCGGCGGTCTTGAAATCGGTGATGAATGTATCATCGGTCAATACTTTAGTTGTCACCCCGAAAACCATAACAGCCAAGACCTCTCCCAATCTATTCGTCATCAGGGTATTAGCAGAAAAGGTATAAAAATTGAAAAAAATTGCTGGATAGGCAGTAAAGTTACCATTTTAGACGGTGTAGTGATCGGCGAAGGTAGCATAATCGCCGCCGGTGCGGTAGTTACGGCTTCGTTTCCTGCCTACTCCGTCATCGGGGGTGTTCCCGCTAAACTTCTAAAGTCCAGATAATGAAAAGAATATTAGTATCGGCGTATGCCATTAATCCCTACAAAGGCTCAGAAGACGGTATGGGCTGGAATTTTGTGTTGCAAATAGCGCGTTTTCATAAAGTTTTTGCTATTACCAGAGAAAACAACCGCATACATATAGAAAAATATCAACAAGAGAATCCGAATGATGATTATCAGAATATACAATTTTTGTATTACGACCTCCCCTATTGGCTGCGGTTTTGGAAAAAGGCGGACGAGGTGCGATGTTGTATTACTTGATGTGGCAATACGGCGTGGTGGCATTTATCAAAAAATCAAAGTTGCAATTTGATATTGCGCATAATCTTAATTTTCACAACGACTGGACACCTTCTTTTTTATGGAAACTGAACAAACCTTTTGTATGGGGTCCTGTGGGGCATCATCCTCTTATTCCGGCACAGTATCTTGCTCCCTATCGGTGCAGCTATTGGCTGAAAGACCGCCTGACGTGGTTGGCAAAACAATATTTTTGGAGGTTTTCTTGTAGCCTTTCACGCACCAAAAAAACGGCAGCACATATTTTGTGTATGAACAGTGCCGCCCCAAAAGTACTGCGCCTCAAAACCGACTATTCAATCCTGCCATCGGTGGCTACACAGGACTTCGGGTGGAAAAAAGACCACGAAGACGAATATTTTACCGTCATTTCTGCGGGCAGATTTGTACCCTTAAAAGGCTTTGACCTCAGCATTTCGGCATTTGCCCACCTGACAGCGCAACTACCCCGCGAACAAAAAAACAAGTGCCGGCTTTTGCTCATCGGCAGTGGTGCAGAAGATTCTTTTTTGAAAAAATTGGTCAAAGAGAACAATATAGAAGCTATGGTTTCTTTTGTTCCTTGGATAGAAAGGGAGGAACTGCTGCAAGAATTTAAAACAGCATCGGTATTTTTATTTCCCTCACACGAAGGTGCAGGTATGGTAGTGGCAGAAGCACTATCTTTCGGCTTGCCTGTGGTATGCCTTGACAACGAAGGTCCCGGCGAATTTATCAACTCCGAATGTGGCATTGCCGTTGCACAACAAAAAACATATACCGACACCGTTGTTGCTTTATCTGCTGCCCTGCAATATTTATTTGAGAACCCCCAACACCGCAACGACCTGCGCAAGGCGGCACGACAAAGATTTGAAAGATTTTTTCACTGGGACAGACGCGGCGAACACTTACAAAAAATATATGCAGCAATATGAATAATCCGACATCGCGCCTGTTTGCTTTTCATTTGCTCAACGACCGAAGCGGAAGCCCCAAAGTATTGAGCCAACTATTAAAAATATGGACAAGTTCGGGTGCAAAAAATATTCATCTCTATACCAGTCCGCATCAAAATGGTTTTTTATCCGATATTCAGGGCATTCAGTATCACTGGGGTGGTATCAATTTAAACAAAACCCTTGGTTGCGGCTGCTGTATTATACATTGAGCCAAGCTATATTGATGCTGAAAATGTGGAATAAAATCACAAAAAACGACCTTGTTTATGTCAATACTGTTTTGCCTTTCGGAGCGGCATTATTAGGAAAAATAAAAGGCGCAAAGGTCATTTATCACATACACGAAAGCAGTGTTAGTCCGGCTGTTTTAAAATGGTTTTTATTTGGAATGGTTCGTTTTACCGCCACCGAAATCATCAACGTATCCAAGTATGTACAGCAGCAACACAACATTTGTTCTGTACCCAATCGTATTGTATATAATACCATTGAAGATAGTTATTTAGAAAAATTACTCCCCAAAAAACCGACAGAGCAAGCACAAAATGTATTAATGATTTGCTCACTTAAAGTTTATAAGGGCGTTTTTGAATTTTTACAACTGGCTAAGGATAATCCGCAGTTTTATTTCCGTTTGGTACTGAATGCAAAACAGGAAGATATTAACGATTTTTTTCGCAATTGCGTCATTCCCGACAATCTTCTGATATATCCCGCCCAACAGGATGTACATATTTTTTATCAGTGGGCTGATATTATCGTCAATTTATCAAGACCCGACGGTTGGATAGAAACTTTTGGGCTTACTATCATTGAAGGAATGGCATATAGGCTGCCGGCTGTTGTGCCTCCGGTGGGGGGTATTCTTGAAGTGATAGAAGAAGGCGTAAGCGGCTGTAGTGTGGACTCCAGAAACCGACAGCAACTCAATGAAACTTTGAGATATATTTTACAAAACAACAATCGCTATCAGATGATGAGCGAGGCAGCCAAAAAGCGGTTGGAATTATTTAAAGAAGCCAAAATGCGTGCAGTTTTATCGTATTCTACTCTGATAAATTGAAATCAAGGCAAATCAAAATTTTCCACAATATGGAGTATTAGTATTTTAATAAAAATTATAAATTATTGATAATCAGTAATTTATAATTTTGGCACTACATTAGATTTTATCATTGGTAAATTAGATTGATATGGAGAAGCAGAAACAGGATAAAACAAAACTTGCCATTATAGGCACGGTGGGAGTTCCGTCAAATTACGGCGGCTTCGAAACTTTAACGGAACATCTCATTGAAAACATCGCTGACGAATACGACATCACGGTATATTGTTCGGGCAAAAAATATAAAAAACCCGAGCGAAGTTCTCATTATAAAGGCGCAAAACTCCATTATCTTCCGCTTGATGCCAATGGCGTTCAAAGTATTGCCTACGATACCATTGCGATTTTGCACGCTTTGCTGTTTGCTGATGTGTTGTTGATTTTGGGTGTGGCAGGTGCTTGGATATTGCCTTTTGTGTATTGGTTTACCAACAAAAAAATCATCATTTCTATAGATGGTATCGAGTGGAAAAGAGAAAAGTGGAATTTGCCGGCAAAGTGGTATTTATTTTGGGCAGAAAGTATGGCAGTAAAATATTCGCATATTGACATTTCCGACAACGAAGCCATACAAGATTATACAGCCGCACGATACGGCACTGTGAGCAGAATTATAGAATACGGCGCAGACCATACCTTGCAGGTCGGCATTACTTCACAGGATATACAACAATATCCTTTTCTTACCAATCCTTACGCTTTTAAAGTATGCAGGATAGAACCCGAAAACAATATTCATCTCATTTTAGAAGCCTTCGCCGAAACTTCAACGCTTCCTTTAGTGATAGTAGGAAATTGGGATAAGAGTGCATACGGCATACAACTCAAAGCCGCCTACGGGCATCATTCCAACATTCATATTTTTGACCCCATTTATGATCAACAAAGATTAGATGTACTCAGGAGCAACGCTGCTTTGTATATACATGGACACTCTGCGGGAGGTACGAATCCTTCTTTGGTAGAAGCGATGTTTTTGGGGTTGCCGATTTTGGCTTACGGCGTATCCTACAATCGGGTCACTACCGAGCATCAAGCTCTGTATTTTCGCCATAAAGAAGAACTCATACAGCAGCTACAAAATATTTATACCGTAAAACTCAAATCCATCGGAACAAAAATGCAACAAATTGCACAACGGCGATACACTTGGTCGCTTATTGCACAGAAATACAAAATTTTGATAGCCGAATCGCAGAAAGTCAGTAAAAAACCCGCCGTTGCGCCAGAAATAGCTGCTCTTTCTTACGAAAAATTATTAGAAAAAGGTGCAGCACATCTCAAAACAATGTCAATTTTTTAGTTATGAACCACACTATTTTTTTTACTCCGTTTATCGCACTGATATTGTCGTTGGTGCTGATACCTTTTCTGAGAAAAATTGCTCTAAAAGTTCATCATACCGATAAACCCAATTTTCGCAAAGTGCACACCAACGAAGTGCCGTTGATAGGCGGTATTGCGGTGTATATAAGTACAATTTTATTGGCGAATGCCTTTTTTTCACAACAAGGGCAAGATGCCGACATTGTAAAAAGTATATTTTTTCCCGCCTCTGCTTTGTTATTCACCGGAGTTTTAGACGACCGTTTTGATATAAGAGCGAGCTTGCGGTTAGCGATACAACTGATATTGGCACATTATATATTCAATGTAGGCATTCGCATCGAGTCGTTTTACGGGTTTTTGGGTATTTTTGAATTAGAGATTTGGCAGCAATATCTCATCACGATGCTGGTGATAAGCGGCGTTGTCAATGCTTTTAATTTGGTAGATGGCGTAGATGGTTTGGCAGGTAGTTTGGCGTTGGTAGCAGTCGGTGTATTGGCATTTATTGCATACAGCAACAACTATCAAAATTTTTGTGTTTTGTTTTTAACAATAGGTGGTTCGCTGATAGCATTTTTAAGGTTTAATTTCAGCCGAAACCAAAAAATATTCATGGGCGATGCGGGTTCTATGACTTTGGGCTTTATAATCAGCATTGCGAGCATTGCATTATTACCCACTACTATCAACGACAGCAAATCTACCTGGATACTCACGGGCATTGTTGCTATTTTGATTATTCCGGTTTTAGATGCGTTGCGGGTGTTCAGAAAACGTCTAAAAGCAGGTTTAAGTCCTTTTCATGCCGACAGAACGCATTTGCATCATTTAATTTTATTTTTGGGATTAAAACATAAAAGCATCACTTTGCTTTTAACGAGTGCCACACTTTGTATTATTTTTATTGGTTTTTTGATCAATAGCTGGTCAGGAATAACGTGGGCTATTATCAGTATGATTTTAATTTTTTATATCGGAACTACTGTATTAGAGTTTCATCATAAAATTATTCATTGGAGCAATAAAATTAAAGAAATGGAAACAAAAATATAGCCCTACATTTCCATATTCCAAAAAAGGGAATAATCTTTGTTGATATTTAAAAAAAATATCAACCTTTAGTGCTATATGGCTTCATTTCGAATACATCTTGTGGAAGATGACCCTTGGTATGGACAGATTTTAGTACATTATTTAGGGTTAAATCCTGATTATGACTTAGAATTATTTAGTACGGGCAAAGAGTTACTGAATAACCTGTTCAAAAAACCGGACTTGATTTGTATGGATTTTGGACTGCCCGACATCAGCGGCGACAAACTGCTCAAAGAGATTGTAGCACGCAACAAGCAAATACCGATTGTTGTCATCAGTGCGCAGGAAGAAATCAGTGTGGCAGTGGATTTGCTCAAAGCCGGTGCCAAAGACTACATCATCAAAGATGACCATACCAAAGAGCATCTTTGGAAATCCATCATTCATATCCGCGAAAACCTCACTTTGCGGCAGGAAGTAGAGGAGCTTAAAGAACAATTGGGGCAGAAATTCAGCTTTGAAAATACGATTATCGGGCAAAGCGAAGCAATAAAGAAAACCTTTGCCCTGCTCCAAAAAGCTGTAAATACCAACATCAATGTATCTTTGAGCGGCGAAACAGGTACGGGAAAAGAAGTATATGCCAAAGCCATTCATTTCAACAGCGAAAGAAGAAAAAAGCCTTTTGTCGCCGTTAATATGGGTGCAATACCGAAAGAATTGGCAGAAAGCGAACTCTTTGGGCACGAGAAAGGTGCATTTACCGGAGCTACCCACACCAAAATCGGAAAATTTGAAGAAGCACAGGGTGGAACACTTTTTTTGGACGAAATAGGCGAACTCGAACTCACCCTGCAAAGCAAGCTGTTGCGGGCTGTTCAGGAAAGGGAAATCATCAAAGTAGGCGGCAACAAAGCTGTAAAAGTGGACATACGCCTCATCACCGCCACACACAAAAATCTCGCAGAAGAAGTAAAAGCCGGAAGATTTCGGGAAGATTTGTTTTTCAGGATAGTCGGCTTGCCCATAGAGCTGCCGCCGCTGCGCCAAAGGGATAATGACGTAATTATATTGGCGAAGTATTTTATAGAAGAATACGCAAAAAATAATAAAACCCCATCTTTACAATTGTCGGAAACTGCCAAAACCAAACTCAGAAAATACAATTGGCCCGGCAACGTGCGCGAACTCAAAGCAGTAATAGATTTGGCTTGCGTAATGGCGGGCGATATACAGATAAAAGCCGAAGATTTAACTTTTTACCAAATCGGCGACAACAGAGTTTATAGTGACGAAGAAAAAACGCTAAAAGATTACGAAGTAGAAATTATTACACATTTCTTGAAAAAATACGACCAAAATGTCGTACAGGCAGCCACAAGATTAGATATTGCAAAATCTAAAATTTACAATATGCTGAAAAGTGGAGAAATAAAAATAACACATTAATACAAATAAGGTATGTATGGAATTGTAAATAAATCCATTGAAGAACTTATTGTTCAAAATTACGGTGCAGAAAAATGGGAATTGATTAAAGAAAAAGCCGGAGTAGAAGTAGAATATTTTATCAGTTCACAAAACTACTCTGACGATATCACCTTCACTTTGGCGCAAACCATTGCTACAGAACTGAATCTCAGCCTCTCTGATGTATTAAAAACCTTTGGCGAGTGGTGGATACTGCATACAGGCAAAAATTACTACGGCTATCTTTTGGAAAGCGGCGGCGAAGAATTCGGAATTTTTTTAAAAAATCTGCCTTCTTTTCATAATCGGGTAATGATGATGTATCCAAAACTGACACCGCCCGAATTTCTTGTTTCCAATGTAAAAGAAAATTCACTGCACCTGCATTATATGTCTAAAAGAAAAGGACTTACCGATTTTGTTTATGGGTTGATTTCAGGGTTGGGCAAATTGTTTGCAACAGAAGTTTCAATGCAACACATCAAATCCCTAACCAATGAAACTACCCACGAAATTATATACATAGAATGGAAAAAATAGATACCTGCAACCAACAACTCATTCAAGAAATTTTTCCTTTTTTTCTTGCGCTCGACACCCAACTATGTATCCGACAGCTCGGCAATGCCTTGCATAAAATAAGCGGCGACATTATCGGAGAATCTTTCGACCAGCATTTCGTTATCCAAAGACCCTATCTGGAAGATATTAGTTTTGAAGCCCTCTATCAAAAATCCAACGAAGGTTTTTTTATAAAACACCTACACAGCGGTTTTATTCTGAAAGGCTTGTTTAAAAAAATAAATGACAGCTTCACTTTATATCTTTTAGCCTCGCTGTATGTATATGATATTGAAACGCTGAAACCCTACAAAATTACTATTTCAGATTTCTCACCCTTCGATGTCACGTTTGATTTTATGCACATCATCAAGCAATCAGAAGTACACAGAAACGAACTGAACGACTTGATTTCAAAAATTGACCAGCAATCGAGGATTATAAAAAAAAATAACCAAGAGCTGACCAATGCAAAAACACAACTCGAAAGTATTTTGAATGAAATGACCGATGTGGTGTATTCAATAATACTGCCGAATATGGAAATATTATTTGTCACACCCTCCATCGAAACCGTTTTTGAGATAAAAACCGACGAATTGTTGCGAGATTTCTCTTTGTGGGAAAAAATAATTCTGTCTCAAAATCGGACAATTATTGACGAAATCAATAACCTCCTCAAACAGAAAGGGGCATTTAAAGTAAAATACAAAATAAAAACTGCTTCTGGAAAATCTAAATGGATCAGAAATCAAGGAAAATACATCTACGATGAGCAGCAAAATCCAATCAGAATTGACGGTGTTATTGTAGATAGAACCAAAGAATTTATCGCTCAGGAAAATTTAGACCAAGAAGTCAGATTGCAGGAAGCTCTGATTGATATTGCATCTACTTATATCAATATAGATCCCAAAGATGTAGAAAACGTTATCCATCTTTCTTTGCAAAAAATGTGCTTGTTCGTATCTGCCGACAGAGCCTATATTTTTGATTATGATTTCGCGAAAGGAACAACATCCAACACTTACGAATGGTGTAATGATGGAATTACGGCAGAAAAAGACAACCTGCAAGAAGTACCCATAGAGTATTTTCCGCAGTGGACCAATCAGCACAAAAACGGCGAAGCATTTTATATTCCCGATGTGGACGCGCTGGAAGATGACGGAGAAGGCGGGCTTAAATCTATCCTTGAACCGCAAGGTATTAAAAGTTTAATGACCATTCCGATGATAGATGGCAAAGAACTAATGGGTTTTGTCGGTTTTGATTCGGTAAAAAATCATTATGAATACAGCGAAAAAGAAAAACGACTGCTTTTTTTGTTCGGGCAAATGCTTATTAATATTCGGAACAGGCAAAAATGGGAAAACCAAATCCGATTGCAGGAAGAAAAATACCGCAATATTATCGCCAATATGAATTTGGGCTTATTGGAAGTAGATCTAAACGATGTCGTTATTTATGCCAATCATAGTTTTTGCGAAATGTCGGGCTATTCATTAGCAGAGTTGAAAGGTAAAAAAGCGGCGGAGTTGCTCGTGGTTGAAAATTATAAAAATACCATTCGCGATAAAAACGAAACACGCATCAATTACAACAAATCCGACAGCTACGAAATAGAAGCCATCAACAAAAAAGGCGAAAAATGCTGGTGGTTTATCAGTGGTGCACCCAACTACAACGACAAAGGGCAATTAACGGGCAGCATAGGTATTCATCTCGACATCACAGAACAAAAACGCCTCGAAGCCGAGCTTGCCAAAGCAAAATCTTTTGCCGAAGCCGCTGCCAAAGCCAAAGAGTTATTTTTGGCAAATATGAGCCACGAAATCAGAACGCCCCTGAACGTAATTATCGGTATGATACGACAACTCACCAAAGAAAACTTAAGCACCGAGCAACACTTTTACGTCAAGCAATCCGAAGGTTCAGCCAAACATCTGCTCACCATTTTAAATAATATACTCGACATCGCCAAAATCAATTCGGGCGATATGAAAATCTTTGCCAATACATTCAGTCCCAGTGCTTTGCTTTACAATGTACACTCTATTATGTATTCGCAGGCAATGGAAAAAAACCTCGATTTCAAGCTCAACGTCAGCGCAGATATAAAACCGGCTTTGATAGGCGACGACACCCGACTGCGGCAGGTATTGATTAATTTGGTGGGAAACGCCATCAAATTCACGCATACCGGCAGCATTATGATCAACACAGAAGTATTAGAAGAAGACGCGCAATACCAAACCATCGAATTTGCGGTTTCGGACACCGGCATAGGTATGTCCGAAGATTTTATCACCAGAATTTTTGATAAATTTTCGCAGGAACAGAACGAATCCAACCGAAAATTTGAAGGTACCGGTTTAGGTATGGCTATTTCGCACGATTTAATCCAACTGATGGGCGGAAAAATGGAAGTAAAAAGCCGCAAAAATGAAGGCACTTGCATTCGCTTTGAATTAAAAATGCCCATAGGAAATGCCGAGCAATTGGTTTCCAAAAGCCAGCAAATCAAAGAAGGAGCATTTAAAGGCTACAAAGCTCTTTTGGTGGAAGATAATGAAATGAACCGCTTTATTACCATACAAAGTCTTGATTTTTTAGGTATGGAAACAATAGAGGCAGAAAACGGAAAAATAGCCACTGAATTGGTTCAAAAAAACAATTATGACATTATTTTAATGGATATTCAAATGCCCATAATGGACGGCGTAGAAGCCACAGTCATCATGCGCGAGCAGTTGAACATTAAAACCCCCATTATAGCCCTCACCGCCAATGCCTTTAAACACGACATAGAACTATACCTCAAAAAAGGTATGAACGATTTTATCACCAAACCTTACGATGAACAGGATTTTTTCAGAAAAATTGAACATATATTGAGCCTCGAAATTCACCAGTCCCACTCCTCCTCCTATCAAGATGATAAATCTAATGCTGCTATAAAAGAAAACAAACCCTATGATTTGTCGCAATTACAGAAAATGAGCAGAGGCAATGCAGATTTTGTGGCAAAAATGGTTCAACTTTTTATAGATATAGCAAAAGAAAACAGCGAAATTATACAAGAAAAATTAGAGGTAGCTGATTACCCGATTATTATGAAAATAGCTCATAAAATAAAACCGAGCATTGATCAAATGGGTATCGTATCATTAAAGGATGTCGTCAGAAAAATAGAAAAATACGACTTCAGTATCGGGTCAGCAGAAGAATTTACACATTTTTCGCGCTCACTTATTTCTGAACTAAAAACTGTTATAGCAGCATTAGAAAAAGAGAATTTGTAAAAACCATCGCGATATATCTTAAAAAAAATGGAAAAAAATTCCAAACATTGGAATAATTACAAATATTTTTAATTAATAATTCATTAATAATCAATAACTTAGTATATGGCATAACAATAGATTGCTTCAAGGCTAAAACATAGCTTATGAAACAATTAATTTACTTGTTTTTTGGGGGGCTAATGATAGTTTTGCAAGCCCAATCACAATCTTGTCCATATATAGATTTCAGAAATAATGGCAATGGACAAGCCAACAATTGCCCGAATGTAAATGGAACTCCTTATGCTTCCAACTTTAGCGGCACTCCTTATGCCACCGGTTTCACAGGATTATCTAAAACAGGTAATATCCGCTTTGTATTTGACGGAATTGTCACTGCCCCACCCGCCATTAAAAGTATTTGGATCGGCTCTACCCTTTCCAACGTTGTTGCCGGACCCGCTTCTGTACCCGAATTAGTAAATGGCAATACACGGGTGAGTTATTGTTTCTACGGGCAAAATTTACCTACCGCAGGGTTTTATACCATTGAGTTCGTAAATCCGCAAACTAATGAATTATTCTCTTTGTGTGGTTTCAGCGGCTCATCAAACACCGCCGCCAATCCGCCTGTTATCATCACGCAACCGCAAACTCAATCGGTATGCGAAGGCAATACGCTAACACTTTCGGTAGTAGCACAGGCAGCTTACGGCGGTACTTTAAATTATCAGTGGAAAAAAGAAGGAGTAAATATTGCAGGAGCTACTTCTTCAATTTATACTAAATCAGGCGTACTAAATACAGATGCGGGTAATTATACTTGCTTAATCAGCGAAAATAACGGTACATTTATCCTGTCACAGTCGGCAGTTATCAACGTCATCAATTGCTCGTCAAATACCTATATGGACGCTTGCGGAATGGGAGCATTCACAAACACCAATACCAATAGTTGGAGTTCGGCTTGGGTGGATTACGACAATGATAATTGGGAAGACCTTTATATTTGCGACAAATCAGAAAATGCCCCCAATTCGCTGTATCATAATAGCGGAAATTCAAACTTTCAGCTCGTTTCCGGTTTGATTTCGAGTGTCACATCAAAATCGGTAAACAGTACTTGGGCAGACTACGACCGTGATGGACTCAAAGATGTATATATCACCAATGCCACCGCGCATCGGGTTTTTTGTATAAAAATTTGGGCAGCGGCAATTTTCAAAGAATCACCAATGCAGGTTTAGATGCCAATCCGCAATACGCCCATAGGCGCAGCTTGGTGCGATTTCAATTTAGACGGTTATGTAGATTTGATAGTGACCAATTTTTTTGAAACTCGTTTTCATCAACTTTATAAAAATAATGGCAACGGAACTTTTACTAAAATAGAAAATTCCGCCTTAGCCTTAGAGTCAGAAAAATCTTTAGCCCCCATTCTTTGTGATTATGACAAAGATGGTGATACGGATATTTTTATTCCCAACGGAAATAACCGCCCCAACAGCTTATTTAAAAATATCGGCAATTTTCAGTTTGAAAAAATAACAGCTGCCCCCTTTTCCACAGATGCTTATAATTCGGTGGGTGCTGCCTGGGGCGACTATGACAATGACGGTTGGCACGATTTATTTGTATGCAATGCCTCCAACCAAAATAATAATCTCTACAAAAACAACGGCGATGGCACTTTTATGACTATCACAGGCATTGCACCGGTGCAAGACGGCGGACACAGCCACGGAGCGAATTGGATAGATATAGACAATGACGGCGATGTGGATTTGTTTGTTACCAACGACCAGTCCTAATTTTCTTTATATCAATACAGGAAACGGCACTTTTAACCGGATAATGGACGAGGCTATCGCCACCGATTTGGGACTGGATTGCGGACAGGCGTGGGCAGACCATAATAAAGACGGCAGCCTTGATGTAATGATAAGCACGCACAGCGGACAAGAAGATCATCTTTATTGCGGCAAACCCAACGGGAAACACTGGATAAATATAAAACTCGTGGGCGTAGTAAGCAACCCCGAAGCAATTGGCGCACGCATTGCTGTATTGGCGGGTGGCAAATGGCAATACAGACAAAATCACCCCATTTCAGGACTTGGCAGCCAAAATAGTTTCAGGCAGCATTTTGGCCTTGGCGATGCCACACTCATAGAAAAAATAGAGGTTCTGTGGCCTTCGGGATACAAACAGAGCATCAGCAATATCCAAACAAACCAGTTCATTACACTTACAGAAGAAGCAGCCAATCGCGTCAATGGTTTTGCGTTCAGCGATGATAACAATAATTGCATTTGGAACGAAGGAGAAATGAAATTAGAAGGAATGAATTTTAACCTGTCGCCCGTCAATATTAAATTTAGCAGTGGCTATGCCGGAATTTATAATATAGGAGTAGCAGCAGGCAGTTATTCCGTTCAATTGGAAAGCAACGAATTTTGGAATTTGAACTGTCCGGTCAATATTGATGTATTGGGTAGTAATAATATCTACAATGTAAATTTACCTTTGGTAAAATCTCAAAACGGATACGATTTGAAAATAAACACGGGTACCACCGCCTGGCGCAGGGGCTTCGCGAGTGAATCTGTTGTTCAGTGCTCCAACATTGGTACAGCAGATGCTATCAACTCCCGAATAGAACTCACCTATCCGCAAGGTATTGTGCTCAAAAGTGCGGATATAATGTGGGACGCTCAAATAGGGAATACTTACCTTTGGTATATTGACACGATGAAAGCAGGAGCGTTTTTGAATATCCAACTCCGCGATTCGGTGACATTGGACTTGAAGGTAGGTGATGAAGTGACACTCAGCAGCTATACTACAGCAGATGGTCAGGATTTGAGAATTACAAATAATACTTATGAATTTGCTGCAAATATTGTTGGAGCTATTGACCCCAATGATATACTCGTAACGCCGAGAGGTAAAGGTGCGGAAGGATTTATCGCCAAGGAACAAACCTTGAAATATCATATCAGATTTCAGAATGTGGGCAGCTATTATGCTTCCAGAGTGGTGTTGGAAAACCGCCTGTCGCCTCATCTTGATTGGAGCTCTTTTAAAATAGAGTCGGCGAGCCACGAAGGTTATGACATCAGCATTGATGACAAAGGTATGCTTCGGGTGGTATTCAACAATATAGAATTGCCCGACAGTACCCAAAACGAAGCCGGTAGTCACGGGTTTTTTATTTACAGTATCCGACCGCGATCCGACGTAAAAGGAGGCACAAAAATAGAAAACAGCGTATTGATTTCTTTTGATTACGAAGACCCCCTGATGAGCAATGTAGTAGTTAATACCATAAAATATACAGGAAATTCTGAAAACGGCAGCCTCATTATATTTCCAAACCCTGTTATTGACTATGTAAATATAGCAGGAGATACCGGAAATATGCTGCAAGAAATCCCCCTCTTACACACCATACGCATTGTCAATGGGACAGGTGCGCCGGTGGCAGAAATCAAAAACACCGAAGATTATAAAATAACTGCACATATCGGCATTTTAGATGCAGGTGTTTATTATCTGACAGGCTACGACAAAGAGGGGCATCAATATACAGGAAAAATAGTGAAACAATAAAATAAAACCCATTTAGCGTAATAAAAACGTATTAATTGTTAAGAAGCCGCTGACGCAGAGATGTCTCAGCGGTTATTTAAAAAAAATAGGATAAAACCCATTTAGCGTAATAAAAACGTATTAATTGTTAAGAAGCCGCTGACGCAGAGATGTCTCAGCGGTTATTTTTTTTAAAAAAGTAGCACATATACATCTACGTCGGATTTCTACCGCCCAAAGTGTGTACACATATTTTATCTGCTTCTATGCTGAAATGATTTGTTTGTTGCGTATTGATGAAACATATATGCTGAGGTTCGCCTGCTTTTATCCTATAAACAACAGAACACAGATGAAACAGATGGAGCAGATAAGCACAGATTTTTATCCGTGAAAAACCCGTTCAATCCGTCGAATCCGTGTTCAAAAACGATATTTAAGCCAACAACACCAACATCATAAATTATTTGCCGTAAGTAGTGGTTAGTTTTTAGTGATTAGTTTTTAATTGACATAAATATCTGATTATCAATACTTATTTATTTTACTTATAGGCATATTTTATGCGATTTTAGTATTCGTTATTGCGTTTAGGTAGCCTCACTTAGCTTTTAGGTAGGTGCACCTGCCTTTTAGGTAGGAGGACTTAGCTTTTTCGTAGGTACTCCTACCTTTTTGGTAGGTAGTACCTTGCTTTTTGGTAAGAAGACTTAGCTTTTTCGTAGGTGCACCTACCTTTTTGGTAGGTACTACCTTGCTTTTTGGTAAGAAGACTTAGCTTTTTCGTAGGTGCACCTACCTTTTTGGTAGGTACTACCTTGCTTTTTGGTAGGAAGACTTAATTAATAGTTAGCTGCACCTATATTTTTAGTAGGTGTAGTTAGCTTTTCTGTTTTTTTGTGGAAAAAATTTCGTACATAATGGAATTAATACTAAAATCGGACAAAATGGGTGTACTTTTTTGGTGTGCGAACCTTAGCGTAATTTTATATAATGAGTACGCAGTAAATAAATGATTTCAGTATTGTTATAAAGAAAACAAACAGTACAATTATTATTACAATTCATCAAGTGTTTCCATTATAAGGAACATATATTTAAAATAAAAATACATAAATAATTAAAAATCAAACTATTTTTATTTGGCTTAAATTTGGTATCGCCAATAACAAAGTAATAAAAATACAATAGCATGCAAAAAAATAATAAACCCGTTTTTATTGTTGATGATGATATTTTCCATTTGGAAATCATGAAACAGTTATTGACCGAAGAAGGCATCGAAAACATTCATTCTTTCAACAGCAGCGTTGATTGCCTCCAAGAAATTCACCTCCAGCCCGAAATTGTTTTTTTAGATCATCAAATGGACGTGTATTCGGGCTACGAAACGCTGCGAAAAATAAAAAGGTACAATCCCAATATTTTTGTAGTGATGGTATCTGCTCAGGAAGACATCGGAACGGCAGTGGCTACGCTCAAACACGGCGCATTTGATTACATACAAAAAAATGCCGACTTACATTCCAACATAAAAAATGTGCTGGTAAAAATTAAAGATGTCAAAGAATTGCTCCAATCCCGCAAACCCTCTTTATTGAAAAACATATTCAAGTATCTTTAATTGTATGCGAAGCTATATCATTATTACTATGCTGATGGGTGTTTTGGGGTTGCTTTCTTCTTGCAAAACGAGTAATCTTTTTGTAGATAAACAAGCCGACAATACAGTGGCAGCATTGGACAGTGTTTTTTATAACGACCCTCATTATCAGTATCATATCAGAAAAGACGATAAAATTACCATCAGTGTTTGGGGGCAAGACGACCTCAGCGTGGGTTCTGCTTATGGCATTTACAACTCCAACGAAGTATATGGCAAGTGGCTTTTGGTAGATGCGGCAGGCAATATTGAAATTCCGAAAATCGGTACTTTCTATGTAGAAAAAATGACCCTGATACAGCTCAAAGATACCCTCAAAACGCTTTACAGCGAATGGATACAAGTGCCGGTGGTAGATGTAAAAGTGCTCAACCGCGAAATTACCGTATTGGGCGAAGTGAGAGACCCGCAGGTAATTCTTGTGGATAAAGAAAAAAACACTTTGCTCGAAATGATTGCACGCTGCAAAGGTTTGGAGTTTTATGCCAATCCGAAATTTGTGAAAATATTCCGGCAGATGGGCGAGCACGTGTATGTAGCCAATGTGGATCTCACGCAGTCGGGCGATATGCTCCGGCGTAACATCAACCTATATCCGGGTGATGTGGTGGTGATACCCTCCAAAAAATACAAAGAATTTGATCGGAGAATCTCAACTATTATCCCTTTTTCTACGGCTCTTACTTCGGCAGCTATTTTTATGGGATTATTTTAAATAATAAAAAATTTTAAAATCATTGCTTTATGAGTAGTTCACAATTTGATTTTTTGCGACCTTATCTTCGCGGCTGGTTCATCATTGCAGGAGCAATGATAATGGGCTATCTGCTCGCTGCCAAATATCTGAACTATACTACCCCCACCTACGAAAGTACAGCAAAAATAAAATTAGCCGACCACAACGAAGGCATCGCCAACAGCAATTTGTTCAAAAATCTTGATGTATTTGCCAATACTCAAAAAATTCAGGCAGAAATTGAACTCATAAAATCGCACACCATCATCAAAAAAGCCTTAGAGAAAGTTCCTTTTGAAACGGTATTAACCAGAAAAGGAAATTTAAAAAATACCGAACTTTTTAACGATGCGCCCCTGATGGTATCCAAATTGCAGATAGAAGAAAAATTTTTGGACAAACCTTTTTTGCTTGAGATAAAAGATACCAATCGGCTGATAATTACCAATCCGCAGGGAATAACACAGGAAGCAAACACAAACGATACCATAAAAACAGACAACAGCATTTTTGTCGTTGCTCTGAACAAAGAACTGCTGCGCAAAAGACCCGATTTGCATATAAATGACCAATATTGGGTGGTGTTTTTAAGCGAAGAAAGGTTAATCGCTGAAATTCAAAAAAACTTAGATGTAAGTTCTGTAGATAAAGATGTACCGGTTATCCGTATCAGTTATAAATCTTCGAACCCCGAAAAAGCCGCTTTATTTTCAAATGTTTTAGCTCAAACCTATATAGAAGATTATATCCAAACCAAATACAGCGCGGCAAATATTACGAGTCAGTTTCTTGATGCTCGCATCCATGAAATCAGCAGCAAATTAGTAGGCAGCGAAGCCGCTATTTTGGACTACCGCAAACAGGAAAATATCACGAATATTCAACAAGAAACAGAAACCGATTTGAGAAAAATAGCGCAGATGAAGGTGCAGCAAACCAATTTAAAAATGAGCCTTGATGCCATTAAAGAATTAGAAACATATATGGAAAAAGGACAAGATAATTTTTTGGATTTAGCTCCCAATTTTGAAGCCTTTACCGACCTGCTGTCCACCGAATTGATTAAAAAAATAAAAGAATTACAAGCCGAAAAAAAAGATTTGTTGCTGGAATACACGCCCAAACACGAAAAAGTAATCGCTATTGACCAAAAAATAAAAGATATTTCTTCCTATTTTCACGAAAGCATCAAAAACACACGCAAAAATCTGCAATCTAAATACGACAATTTGGTGTACGACATTGAAGAAGCCGAAAAAGTATTCGTGCGCGTGCCGGAAAAAGAAAAAGTAATGACCCAACTCAACAGAGAGTTTGAGATTTTTCAGCAGTCGTACAATTTTTTGAATCAAAAGAAAATAGAAGCCGATATAGCCAAAGCTGCCAAAGTAGCTTTTCATCGCATTATCACACCTGCCGAAATCAGCACCGTACCTATATCGCCCAACCGCATTATTATCAAGGGTGTTTCTGTGATATTGGGCTTGCTCGGCGGCATTATACTCATATTCCTCATTCATAGTCTGCGGGCAAAAGTCAACGATGTTTCAAGCATTGAATCGCGCTCTATGATACCGCTTATAGCAGCCGTACCGAAACTGAAAAACCAAACCGAAAAAGAAAGATTTTTTCTCACCACACTCACGCAATGGCAAGTAAAAAAAATGCTGCCTCCACAGGGCATCATCAATTTTACGGGCTACCACCCGTCTGAAGGAGCAGCTTTTATTGCCCAACAAACAATTCAGTCGCTTATCAGGCAGGGCAGAAAAATATTAACGGTGGAATTTGGTGAAAACACCGCCGCCGCCGATTATTATACACTCAATACCTTGAACGAACAACATACTTCTATGGTAATAGATGCCGCAAAGATGTCATTTAAAACCACCGAAGCCATTCAGGAAAACATACAACAACAAAGCAAAAATTTTGACCGCACTATCATCAGCAACTCAAACTTTGGCGCACCCTACACCTTAGCTCTGATGGCAATCGCCCAACTGAATGTAGTGTGCATAGATACTCGCCTCACCTCCGCAAAAAGAATAAACGAAGTGGATCTGCTCAAAGAAGAATACGCACTTCCTGCCGTACATTTCGCGCTCAATCGTGTGGGTTATCACCCGAGTTTTTTGAAAGAAACGGTACAAACCGTAATTGGTTTATTTCATTGCATCAAAAAGAATACTACTCAAAAATGAAAGCGATGAATTTACAAAAATATCAGGTATTGGCGGATCAGGCGGTTTTCAGTGGGGCAAATTTTTTACTGACCCTCCTGATTGCCCGTTATTTAGATGCTGCCGCCTTTGGTGTTTATTCTGCCTATATTCTTATGATATATTTGGCGGTGAGTGCTATCGGTGCGTGGAGTATTCAGGTATTTCAGGTTGCGCCCGATATGTCGTCTTCGCGTTATATAAGTTTTGTTTTTTGGTGGCAAATAATTTTAATGATGCTTGTTTTGACAGGAGCAAGTATTTTTTGTAGTCTGTTTGGTATTGCCTGTGCGCCCGCTTTGTTGGTTTTTGCTTTCGGTTTTGTGATAAACGATTTTGGCAGAAAAATACTTTTAGCTTCCAGCAAAACCGCTGCCGCTTTATGGCTTGATGTTATCACTGCGCTTTGTTTGGTGCTCGCATTTTTTACCTTCCGCAGCAAAGCACTCAAAGACATTAACACCATGTTGGGCTATTTTGCGGTTGCATACGCAGTGTCACTGTTCATAATTATTTTTCTATTACAACCTTTTTTTATAAAAATCACCTCCTTCAAACACTATACAACCTTGCACCTCCAAACAGGCAAATGGTTGTTTTTTACGGCTTTGAGCCAATGGTGGGCGGGGAATTTATTTGTAGTAGCGGCGGGCATTTATTTGGGAACGGCAGCATTGGGCGCATTGCGCTTGGCTCAATCTCTTTTTGGGATTTTAAATATATTGCTCCAGTCTTTTGAAAATTATGTGTTGCCGCAAACCGCAAACCGCCTACACCAAAACCCTGCCGAAGGTATGCGCTATCTGCGCAGCGTAAACTATAAATTGGTTTGGATTTTTTTGCCTTTGCTGATACTTACTTTTCTTTTCGCAAAAAAAATATTAATCATTGTCGGCGGCAACGAATATGCCGACTATGGCTATGTGGTGCAAGGGCTGTGTTTGTTGTATGTTTTTATTTTGATAAGCCAACCCATTCGTTTTATTTTCAGGGCTTTACAATTTAACAATCATTTTTTTTATGCCTATCTTCTGAGCTTGGCTTTTGCTTTGGCTTCTTCGCACTGGCTCTTGTCTTCCTTCGGTTTATACGGTGTTATAGTCGGGCTGACGGGTTCACAGGTTATTGTAACAGCTTACTGGATTACTATTTTATATTTTAAAAACATCAGCGTATGGAAATCATTCATATCGTATTAGGAAAAGCCAACCCCGACCGACTCAACGGTGTAAACAAGGTGGTGTACCAGATGGCGAGTGAGCAAACGAAAGCCGGAAAAAAAGTGCAAGTGTGGGGCATCACTGCCAATCCTATACCTGATTATCCTGAAAGAAACTTTAAAACACGCCTGTTTCAGGCAGCGCGATTTCCGTTTGCGGTGGACAAAACACTCAAACAAGCCATTATTGAGCATAAAGAGAAGGCGGTTTTTCATCTGCACGGCGGCTGGATTCCTGTTTTTGGCAGCCTCGCCGGTATTTTTTCTCGTCATCGCATCAAATATGTACTTACGCCGCACGGTGCTTACAACGAAGTGGCTATGCGCCGCAGCAAATTCACCAAAAAATATATTTTCTTCTGTTTGAAAAATATCTTTTAAAAAATGCACACAAAGTACACTCCATCGGTGCAAGCGAAGTGAAGGGTCTCGGCAAATTATCTCCCACTGCCCACTCATTTTTATTGCCTTATGGATTCAATTACAACTATAACGCCACAATAATTCCCAAGCGTTCTTTTTCAGAAAACGAAGCTTTTATTATCGGATTTGTGGGCAGATTAGATGTGTACACAAAAGGGCTGGATTTATTGATGGCTGCCTTTGAGACATTTCAAAAAAAGCAGCCTGCCGCCCGATTATGGATAATTGGCGATGGCGAAGGCAAGGCATATCTTGAAAATTTTATCAAAGAAAAAAAACTGAATAATGTGATATTGTGGGGAAAAAAGTTCGGTCAGGAAAAAGACGAACTCATCAGCCAGATGCACCTATTTTCGCACCCTTCGCGAAATGAAGGGCTGCCAACTGCCGTCTTGGAAGCTGCGGTTTTCGGAGTGCCTGTCATCGTTACGCAAGCCACCAATGTGGCAGAGTATGTGAGCCATTTTGGGTGCGGCATTGCGGTGGCGGATAATAATGTGGCGGAATTGGTTCGGGCAATGCAACAAATTTATGATGATTATGCAAGCACCGATAAAGTTGTACTATATGCCGAAGGGGCAAAAAAAATGTTGAGCGAAATGTTTTCGTGGCACATATTGGTGGACAAATATGATGACTTATACCAATAAAAGAAGATGTATTTAAAGTTTTTAGATAAAAATCATTCCGAATTTTTAAGAAAAACCGACCGTCAGTTGCTCATTATTCTTTTGCTGATGATTGCCTGTTTTTTTACATGGAGTGAAAATATCGCCATCACGAGAGCCATTAAAGTAGTGGGGCGTATGGGAATGTTGTCGGCATCGTGGTATGTGTATCATCGCATTATCCGCTATGGTGCTGCCGATAATCTTAAGTCCAATAATGTATTGTCCGTCATTTTTTATGGTTTATATCTTTTGTTGGGTTTTGCTTCTTTTATGTGGAGTACCAATGTGGGCTACAGTGCTTTGCAGTGGTTTATGACTTCCCAAACTTTGGTATTTTGTTTTTTCTTTGTGAAGAGTTTATATCTGCTTGATGAGTTTTTTCCACATCATACCATAAAATTGTACAACTTATTGGGCAACAGTGCTTTTATACTCATTCTTATTTTTGTGGCGGGTATGTGGCTCAGTCCTGATGTATTTTATCGTATGACGAATGGAGGCGAAGAAGCGCGGCTCGGCGGCTATATGATGAATCCCAACGAACTTGGTATGCTGGCGGGTGTAGGCGTGGCGGGTTTGATGTTTGATATACGCCGAAATCATAAAAAATGGCAAACATTTGCAAAATTAGCCATATTATTTTACGGTTTATATGCTACGGGTTCGCGCTCCTCACTCATTGGAGCTTTGCTCATTATCGCTTTTCATATATTACAATCCGAGCAAAAAAAATTCGCCCTTGTCGCCTTGGTCGCCTTGCTGCTGCTTGCTCCTGTTGCCATCTATAAAGTAGTATTAAAAGACGGCGACCCCGCGCGTATGGAAGAAGTGCTAACGCTCACGGGTCGCTTACCTTTTTGGCAAGCCCTCATCAACGAAGGTTTGGTGCGTGAGCCTTATCTGGGTTTTGGGTTTATGCGGATTGATTATAAGGAATATTTTCAGAGTACGCACACCTACCCCGGCAAAATGACACACAATACCTTTATGCAAGTATTGATGAATCTCGGCTTGGTGGGTATTACGGTGGTGGTGTTCCAGCTGATTTTTACTTTTCGCGGTATTATGAGAGAGAATGCAGAAAAAAAACTGATGCTACTTTGTATTTTCATTCCACTTCTTATCAATTCATTTACGGAGTTTGGCATCTTCGGCGAATCCAACTACAGCATTTTGTTTTATCAAATGATTATTTTATATATTTCATTTCAACCGAATGAGGTATTGACAAAAAAACAGCGTTTTCATTTATTAAAAACGGGCAGAATAGAAAAAGTACCGCTTATATCTTAAAAAAGATAAAGGATTATTTAAAAACATTCCAAGTGTTACATTTTTAAATACAAAAAATTGATTATAAGTGCTTTATAATCTATTCTTATTTATTCAACTATAAAAACAGAAGCATGTGTTTTTTTTAAAAAACCATTGGCTTTAAATTTTATCTAAAAAATCACCTCAACTCACCCCCAACAATTCTTTGGCATTTTCAATGGCACTGCTGCCGGGCGGTATGCCACTGAGCATTTGGGCAATTTCTACGATGCGGTCTTCGGCGGGCAGGCGGCGCACCCGTGTAAAGGTTTTGTCGCTGTGTTTTTCTTTATACACCAACAAATGCTCATTGCCGGCACTCGCAATCTGTGGCAGGTGTGTAATGCACAGCAGTTGGTGGCGTTCGGCTATTTCGCGCAATACGGTGCTTACTTTTTTGGCAACCTCTCCCGAAATTCCCGTATCTATTTCATCAAAAATAAGTGTGGGCAACTCGCTGCTGTCGGCGAGCAGGGCTTGTATGGCGAGCATCAGCCGCGACAATTCGCCGCCGGAGGCTACTTTGCGCAATTCTATCAACTCGCTGCCTTTGTTGGCGGCAAACAGCAAAGACACCACATCTAAGCCGCTTTCGTAAAGTTCGGCTTCGGGCAGCGTTTCCACCTGAATTTGTACACGCGCATCGGGCATCGCCATTGCTGCCAATCGTTCCTGTATTTTTGCTTGCAACAGCACCGCCTGTTGTTGGCGCAATGCAGAGAGTTGTCGGGCTTGTTGGAGCAAAGGCGCATAACATCGTGTTATTTCCTTTTCTATCGCCTGAATTTCGCTACCGGAATGTTGAATGGCGTGTCTTTTTTCGGTTAAATCCGCACAAACGGCTTTGAGGTCGGCAACAGAATCCACGCCGTGCTTGCTCTGAAGGCGTTGCAGCATATCCAAACGCTCTTGTATTTGCTGAGTTTTTTGTGGATTGTATTCCACCGCCTCCTCCAAAGAATCGGCTTCGTGAGCTATTTCTTTCAGTTCAATCAATATACTTTCGAGGCTTTTGGCTATGTTTTCATAATCATCGCCCAAGTTGCGAATGGAGTTGATGTTTTTGAGCAGACGGTTTAATTGACTCAATACCGACATTTCATTGGCAGCGAGGGTATCGGCGAGGTCGAGCATATTTTTTTTGATGCTCTCAACGTGTGTCAGTTGTTTGAGTTGTTGTTGCAGCTGCTCCTGCTCCTGTTCATCATTCAGATGGGCGGCTTCTAATTCCTGTAGTTGAAAATCAATAAAATCGGCTTCGCGCAACAGTTGTGTTTGTTCGCTGCGCAATTGCTCCAAACGGCGGCATTGGCGGCGATATTGTTGGTAGTCGGTGGCAAACTGCTCGCACTGTGGCAGCAGATTGGCAAAGCTATCCAACATATACAACTGATAATCGCTGTTGCTGAGTTGCAGGGTTTGGTGTTGGGCGTGCAAACTGATGAGGCGGTCGGCGATGCGCTTGAGGGTGGCAAGATTGGTGGGCGTATCATTGATAAAAGCGCGGGAGTTCCCCGAAGCCGTAATTTCGCGGCGAATGGTGGTGAGTAGGGCAAAGTCCAAATCCTCCTCTTCAAAAACCGCTTCCAATTGATAGTCGCTGATGTCAAAAGTAGCTTCTACCACACATTTGCCACTGTTGTTGAACAATACAGAAGTATCAGCGCGTTTGCCTAAAATTAAGCCCAAAGCACCCAGCAAAATAGATTTTCCTGCTCCGGTTTCGCCGGTAATAATGGTGAGATGGTCGGAAAAATACAAATCCAACTCTTCTATAAGGGCATAATTTTTTTAAAAAGGCGTTGCAACATAATACGATAAAGGTACTTGATTTTTATAAAATTATCCTACAAAAAATATGCACAAATCTGTTTGAATAACATAAAAAACTTTTTTTGACATACAAAGGTTAAAAAAAATAATTTGATTTTAAAAAAGTATAATGTCGTAGCGCACCTGCTATGTTTTTTTTCCTCAAATACCGATATATTCTATCATTTTAATACAGCCTCTGCCTTTTTTATTAAAATTCAAACATGAAATATTTACAAAAAATCGTATCTTTGTCGCAGATTTTATATTTTTTATAACAATTTAATTGCTCTTTGACTATGCTTATGCCTCCCATTTCCATTCAAAAAACCACCTATTCCCGATTACCGGAAGTTGATATAAATAATGTTCCTTTCGGAAAGGTTTTTTCTGACCACATGTTATATGCGGATTATGATAATGGACAATGGCAAGAGGCGCAGATAGTTCCTTACGGCAATATGGAATTTAGTCCGGCGATGTCTGCTTTGCACTACGGGCAGGCTTTTTTTGAAGGTATGAAAGCTGAAAAAGATGCCGCCGGCAATATCTATTTGTTTCGTCCTTTGGAAAATTTCAAACGCTTCAATCATTCGGCTTGGCGTTTGCAAATGCCCGCACTTCCCGAAGATGTTTTTATGGACGGATTGAGAGAGTTATTGCATTTAGACTCAGATTGGATTCCCACCGGCGAAGGTGCAGCGTTGTATATTCGTCCGGTGATGTTTGCCACCGACCCAATGCTCGGCGTGCGTGCTTCGGATACCTATCGTTTTATTATTATCACTTGTCCAGTAGGTGCTTATTATTCGGGCGGTATCAAAGTATATATAGAAACCGAATACTCCCGCGCTTGCAAAGGCGGTATCGGCTCGGCAAAAGCAGCAGGTAACTACGGCGGTGCTTTGTATCCTACTTATTTGGCAAAGCAAAAAGGCTACGACCAAGTGCTATGGACAGATGCCGACACACATACTTATTTGGAAGAAGCAGGTACGATGAATATCTTTTTTATCATTGATGGCAAAGTGGTTACGCCCGAATTGGACGGCACTATTTTGGAGGGCATCACACGCAAATCTTTGATAGAATTGTTTAAAGATGAAGGCTACAAAGTAGAAGAACGCCCTTTGAGTATCAGCGAGATATTGGAAGCTGCCGATAAAGGCACTTTGCAGGATTGCTTCGGAGCGGGAACTGCCGCCGTGCTGACGCATGTAAGTACTTTGGGCTATAAAGATAAGCTCATTCAGTTGCCGCCAATTGCGGGTCGCCCTTCGGTGGCGATAAAAGAGCGTTTTATCGCTATAAAAAAAGGACAAGCCGCCGACAAATTCGGCTGGATAGAAAAAATATAATTTATACTATAAAATAAACGAATACATAAAAAAACAGTCTTGGCATCTGCACCGCACGGGTTATGTCAAGACTGTTTTTTTTCAGAATCTTTTTTTCAAAAAACTTAATGCCGTTCAAACGACTCATAAGGCTGCTTTTATTATTCAGTAATTTTTCTCAAATTTGTCTGCTTTAATTCTTCTTATTAGACAAGTCAAAAAAGTAAAAATTTTTGCATATAAAAAATTAAGATAAATATTGTTACCTATCTTTTGATACTCAAAATTCTTTATAAAAACTAAAAAAGAACTTACGCTATAGCAAAAACCTAACCATAGCATTAATTTTGTCTTATTACTTAAAAGGTAAATTTTTTGATTTAAAAAAGAAGATTTGAACGCTTCCGAAATAAAATCCCATATTGCTTAATGGGATTTTGGGCAATAATCTAAACTTAAAAATTTACTGCAAAATAAAATTAAAAATAAATCATGAAAAAAATTCTTTATGTATTATTACTAACTGTTTCAGTTACAAATTTGTGTCTTAGCCAAGAAACTGAATTTAAATTTACAAAAGAAGGATTTACAGATTATGTTGTCATAAGTTGCGAAGGAAAAACACAATCTGACTTGTACAAAAAAACTATAGATTGGGTTTCTACAGCTTATAAAAATCCAAAAGAAGTAATAAAAGCACAAATAGAAAATGATTACATTCGTATTGAAGGTTTTAAATCAAATATGTTATGTATAAAATCCTTAGGCATTTTACATTGTTTTGATGTGAGGTATCAAATTGAAATTTCTTTTAAAGATGGAAGGTATAAATTTGATGTAATAAGAGTTGAACAGTATACCGCACCTACTCAATATTTATCAGGTGGCTGGTCTGATTTTCCAATTGATGGAGATATTGGAAAAATTTATTTTAAAGAAAACGGAGAGATTAAGTCAACGTTTAAATCATTCCCATATGCTTTCCATTCAACTTTTAATGGTTTAAATAAGGATTTAGAAAGTTTTTTGAAATCGGAATTAATACCAAGTAAAAAAGATGATTGGTAAAAAACGAACTACTAACAATAGTTTGGAAATGTGTCGGGTTTTGGCTTAATTTGAAGTAGGTTTTGTACCATAAAAGTTAGTGGTTAAGCTAAAATTTAGGTTTCATGAACAGTAAAACGATAATACAAACGATAAAAACAGAAATACAAGACATAGAAAATGGTAATTTACAGACTTCTTTCTCATCAACACTTCGTATTTGTAGGAACTGCCCAAAATTAAGTAATAAGTACTTGAACACATTTATTTATGATTTACTCAAAAAATTATAAATTATTATATCTCAATAGTATATTTTTATTAAAAACAATATAAACTAAATAGGCTCAACTATTTAAGTCAAAAAAGTATAAATTTTTAGATATAAAAAAGACAAGTAACTATTACCTATCTTTTAATACTCAAGACTCTTTTGAAAAACTAAAAAGAACTACCCTGATAGCACAAAATCTAAAATATAACTACAATTTTGTTTTATTACTTATTTGCTCAATGACTACCGAAAAAAAATATTGGATACACTCCAGATGTTGTCTTTATTAGATGGATTGTCGGGTACGTTTTTCGGATTTGCCTGGATGTATTTGCTGTTGAGATGCACGAGCAAAGAAGAATATGCAGCGTGGGTTTTGTTTTTTATGGTGTGCGCCTCCATTGAAGTGGCGCGCTCGGGTATGATACAAAATGCGCTACTCACCTACCTCACTCCTACTGCCGGCACTTCCGAATATGGAGAAATTTCGCGTGCTTCGTGGTATATCAACGGCTTGCTGACAGCTTTGAGCGTTGTAGTGGTGCTTATCTGCGCCGCCATACTTCCGAATTTATGGGCTACTCCCGTGTTGCGTCCGATGTTTTGGGTATATATCATCACCACCATCGCCTTTATGCCATTGTCGCAGTTTAATTACATACAACAAGCCAATATGGATTTTAAGGGAATTTTTTGGGGAAATGTAGTAAGGCGTGGTTTGTTTTTTGTATATATATTGCTTTTGTATATATTTCACTGGAAAGTAAACATGGTGATATTGGCAGCAGTGCAGGCATTTACAACTACCTTAGCGGCAGCACTTTCTTATATGTGGGCGAAGCCTTATTTGAAAATGGCAAAACAAGTGTCCAAGCGTTGGGTGAGTGAATTATTGCATTTCGGCAAATATGTATTCGGCACGAACCTGTGTGCGATGATATTCAAAAATGTAGATAAAATGATTTTGGCAACGGTGAGCCAGTTGTCGGCGGTGAGTGTGTATGATGTAGCCATGCGGATTATTCAGTTGTTAGATGTGCCTTCTATGGCGGCGGCGACAGTGGTGTATCCGCAAAGTGCCAAGTTATCGGCGACCAAAGATGTAAAGGGCATCAAAGAAATGTATGAAAAGTCGGTGGGAGCGATTTTGGCAATGATTTTACCCGCTTTGATTATCGTCATACTTTTTGCCAAGCAAATCGTTATTCTCATTGCCAGCCCCAAATATGTGGATTCTGTGCCTATTTTGTTGTGGAGTTTGCCTTTTTCTATTTTGTACCCGTTTTCGCGGCAGTGCGGCACTATTCTCGACTCCAACGGCAAACCTCATATCAATTTTTTATTTGTACTCACCAGTGCCATTCTTATTACTACAAGTTTACTTATTTTCGTTCCGCTCTACGATATTTATGGCGTAATTATCGGCACATTTATTGCCCAAATTATTATTTTCTGCTACAATCAATATTTTTTACATCGTTTTTATAAAATCAATGCCCTAAATTCCTTTTACTATATTGGGTATTTTTATAAATTGGGTTATCATTATTTAAGTAATTATTTATCTTTACGCTTTAAATCCGCTAAATAAAAAAGAACTGAGAAAATTTTTCTTTTTCCTTGATGTCTTATTCGTCTGTCACGCTTCCGATATTAAAAAATGCAGCTTTCGTCATCGCTCCATTATCGCGTTGGGACGGTTTTTATTCCTCTTCTATTTTTTCTATAGCCAAAGTACTGGCACAGCAGCATAAAGTATTTTATATAGATAATCCTTTTACATTTAAAGATGTAATACGGCATTTCGGCAGCCCTGCCATTCAGCAACGCCGCCAAGCCTTGTTGTTTCGCCGCCCGCTGTATCGTCAAGTGCCGCAATGTCCGCCCAATTTTGTCGCCGTTACTCCACCCAGTGTAGTTCCTTTGAATTTTTTGCCCGAAGGAGTTTTGTACGATAAACTTTCTCAAATCAATGAACAACTTGTGTTTTCGGCGTTGCAGCGGCTTTTGTCGGATTTTGGTATTCAGCATTATATCTTTATCAATTCTTTTAATCCCTTTTATTATCGCCGCTTTCCTGCTTCGCTTGTTCCCGCGCCTTTGCTGCGTATTTATCATTGCAGCGATGATATTAGTCAGGAGGCTTATATTGCACGCCACGGGGTGCGTTTGGAGCGCGAAGCCCTGCGGCAATATCCTTTGGTATTGGCTACTTCGCGGCAACTGTGTCGGCTGTTGGAAGAAAAAGGAGCACGTCGTGCGCATTATTTGCCCAGTGGCGTGAACACAGAGCTTTTTGCGCCGCACCGCACACCGACCGCCGCACCGCCGGAATTGCAACACGAACAACGCCGCGTGATTATTTATACCGGAAATTTGAGTACGCTGCGTTTGGATTACGACCTGCTTATATTTTTGATACAGCAATTGCCCGATTGCCTGTTTGTACTGATTGGCGAAGAGAAAAAAGCCGACGATTCGTTGCGGCAGTATAAAAATGTGAAATTATTAGATGCCAAACCGCAAGCAGCATTGCCCGCCTACTTGCAAGCGGCGCATTGCGCCATTATTCCTTTTCTCAAAAATCGCCTCACCGAAAGCATTTATCCTTTGAAAATAAACGAGTATTTGGCGGCGGGTTTGCCGGTGGTGAGCAGCAATTTTTCGGAGGAAATACTGGATTTTCGGGAGGTAGCAACGCTCGCCGATACGCGGGAGCAATTTTTGGAGGCGGTGCGCCACGCCCTCACCCACAACAGCGAAAAGCAACAACAACTACGCCGCAATATCGCCGCCCTACATTCGTGGCAACAACGGGTACAGCGGCTGTGGGATATTATTGAACTGCATATTAAAAATACGGCGCAGTTATCCGAAACTTAATCTTCCTTTTTTGACCCGCCCTGAAATAATGACACAATAATTAATAATAATTGAAGATATAAAATAAAGGCAATATTAAAACATTGAATGATAATCAACGATATAATAAATTGAAAATAATGCCCTTAACCAATAACTAATCATTCAAAACTAAACACTACCAAATAAAAAGCCTTTCCCTGAATTTCGTCAGAAAAATTTAGCAAATTTGCACCTTTGTACAGAGTTTTCTGCAAAAAACAACGAAAAGATATTAAAAAAATGCCCGCCGCTACTGCTCCTTTGGTTTCCGTCATTGTACCCAATTATCGCCACGCCAACTATTTGGCGCAACGCTTGGACAGTATTTTGGAGCAAAGCACACAAGATATAGAGCTGATAGTATTAGACGATGCCTCACCCGACCACTCGCGCGACATCATCAACGACTATGCGCTGCGTTTTCCCGACAAAATCACCTGCATCTTCAACGAGCACAACAGCGGCAGCCCCTTTAAGCAATGGCAAAAAGGTTTTGAGGCGGCACGCGGCACTTATATCTGGATTGCCGAAAGCGATGATTTTGCACACCCGCTTTTTTTAGAAAAATGCCTCGCCGCCTTCGCCGAACACCCCGAAGCGGGGGTCGTATTTACGCAGTCCTATGCCGTTGATGAGTGCGGCGATATACTGTATTCTTTCAAGGACAAGTATCTGAACAAAATTTTTCCTGAAAATATATGGCTGCGCAATTTTGTGCGGCAGGGTGAAGAATATATTATTTACACTTCTTATTCCAATACCATTCCGAATGCGGGAGCGGTGTTATTTAAAAAATCATGTTTGGGTAGTTTAGACGCTTCTGCTCCTTTTACCGCCTGGAAATTAATGGGCGACTGGCTCTTTTGGATTCAGTTGCTGGCGCATACGCAAGTGGTTTTTATCGCCGAAGAACTCAACTATTTTCGTCAGCACACGCACACCGCCCGCACCACCGCCCTGCGAAACGGCGATTATGTGCGCGAATTTTGCGACATACAAACCTATACCGAAAGGCGTTTTCCGGCGGCGCGGCGCAATCGGGCAAGGGCGCGGTTTTTTATCCTTCATTTTTGGAAAAAAACCCTCCTGCAAGCGCAATTATCACAACGCCAACAATGGTTACTTTTGCGCCATATTGCCGCCTACGACACCAAAGCCGTTTGGCGCATTGTGAAGTCAAAGGTATTTGCAATGGTAAAAAACAAATAGCACTCTTTTAAAAAATCGTATTTTTGCCGCTGCTTTATTTTCACCACCACCACATTTTATACCAGAATTTATATCATAATATGGCTGCCGCTTCGCCTTTGGTTTCGGTTTTAATTTCCAATTACAATTATGCCCCCTTTGTGCAGCAGTGCATAGAGTCGGTGCTGCAACAAACGTATCAAAACACAGAAATTATTGTGTATGATGACGGCTCTACGGACAATTCGGTGGAGGTGATTGAGCGTTTTGGCGATAAAATCATTTTTATTAACCCGAAAAAAAACTTCGGCGCACCTTCGCGGCTCAATCAGATAAATGCTATCAACGAGGCATATCGGCGGAGCAAAGGCGATATTGTATGCCTTTTGGACAGTGATGATTATTTTGCGCCGCAAAAAATAGAAAAAATAGTCGCTGCCTTTGCCGCCAATCCGCGTGCCTCTTTGGTGCAGCACCCGATGCAGGAAGTAAACGGCGAAGGGCTACACCTGCCGCAGTTGCGCCCGCCGCACCTGCTGCCACCCGACATCACCAACGGAAACCTGCTGCCGCATATTCTCCAGCATCACAATCTATTTCGTTTGTTTGCGCTCACGAGCGGCTTATGTGCGAGCCGCACTTTTTTGGAGCAGGTGATGCCTTTGCGCGTACCCGACCGCTACGACGAAACCTGTGTAGATGTGCGCGTGTCGCGCTTGTCGGTGTTTTATGGCGAAACGGTGACGCTCTACGAGCCTTTGGCATATTACCGCATACACGGCAACAACTGGATACACCAACTTCACGACAAAGATTTTTTAGAAAACCACATACAACAGATGTACGACCTTTTCAATGAGTGGCTGCAAGAGCGCGGCTATCCGCCTGTTGATTTAAACAAAAATACCTACCGCAAAAAGAAAGGACTGCTACAGAAGCTGAAAAGTATGCTGTTTTTTTCCAAGAAATAAAAAAATCAAAAAACACATTATTAATAATAGTGGGTTTCATAAAAAAAAATTGCGCCTTAGTGCCTTAGCGGTGAAAAAAAGATACTAACCGCAAAGTCGCAGAGCCGCAAAGAAAAAACAATAATATTGATTAGTTTTATACGCATACTTTATCTGATTTCAGCACCAGTTATTGAAAAACATTTAACTAAAAAACCATTATTCAAAACCAAATACTACCTAATAGCCTATGACTATCCACTTGACTCAAGTATATTTCAACTTAGCTTTGGCACCGCCGCGTATTCCTGCTTTTCGCAGTGCTTTTATTGAGTGGATAGGGCGCGAGTACCCACATTTTCACAACCACCTCCACAGTGCCGACAGCTACCGCTATCGCTACCCCCTCGTGCAATACCGCTCCGAGCAGGGCAGAGCCGGCATAGTAGCCGCACAAGATGCCGCCGCCGCCCTCCAAAACCTCGACCTCAGCAAGCCCTTTGTGATGGACGGCAAAACCACCACTTTGCAAATAGTGGAGCAGCACGAAAGCACCCATATTTTTAGCTACAGCAGCGAAGGGTATTTTTCTTATCGCTTGTGCAATTGGCAAGCCCTCAACCAAGCCAACTACGAATTTTGGCAGGCAACGCCAGACCTCCAAACCCGCATTGCCCGCCTCAACCAAATCCTCAATGCCAACGTGGTGTCCTTGCTCATTGGTTTTGGTGCCAAAAGCGAGCAACGCAGCGAAGCCCGCATTACAGATTTGCGCGGCAGCAGGACTTGCTCGTATCACGGTGTGAAAATAATAGCTTTTGAGATAGATTTTGAGAGCAATATTGCTTTGCCCGTGCCGCTGGGGTTGGGCAAAGCAGTGAGTCACGGCTTTGGCGTGCTGCAAAAAAACTTATAGAATATGGTTTTGAACGCTGGCAAAAATCGGTTTTTGTGAACAATACCGAGCAAAGCAAGCTAATGAAAGAGCTTTTGAAAGAAATTGAAAAAAAAAATTACACAGGAAGATGCTATTGTTAAAAAAACTTTTATACTTTTACATGTGAGCGAGAAGCAGTTGAAGAAAAGTATTTGTGTGGGCGAAAAGGTGATAGACATGGATGTTTTTTTACAGCCTGTTTGGGTGCTTATTTTTTAGCTTAAAAAGGGTTAAAAACACATTGTAAAAATACCTTATTTAAAAGAAATGCCATTTTGGAGTACAGCAAAAATAAGCTTAAAAAATTGATAATCAAATACTTATAATTAAACAAGGGTTAGAAACTATCCAATTTTAGTGAGGATTGCGACTACCAATTGTCTAATCCCAACTCATTCCATATAGTTAGAAACTATCCAATTTTAGTGAGGATTGCGACAATATCTTTCTCGCCTTTTTGTTTCCATGGCTTGTTAGAAACTATCCAATTTTAGTGAGGATTGCGACTTCACATACTTATTGCTCATACTAAGCATATAAGGGTTAGAAACTATCCAATTTTAGTGAGGATTGCGACTGTTGCTTTTCAACATTCACCACGCTCCAATCCGGTTAGAAACTATCCAATTTTAGTGAGGATTGCGACTTAGTAATTTTTGTGTCATTGGGTTGGGTTTGGGTTAGAAACTATCCAATTTTAGTGAGGATTGCGACTGTTCATATGCAGCCACCATCAGTGATTGCCGCGTCGTTAGAAACTATCCAATTTTAGTGAGGATTGCGACAAACTGTAGTAGGATTAGTGCAGCTACCCATGGCGTGTTAGAAACTATCCAATTTTAGTGAGGATTGCGACTTTTTAAGTTAATGATAAAATAATTGATTATACAAGTTAGAAACTATCCAATTTTAGTGAGGATTGCGACAGTCCGGGCTTGTTGTTTTCGTAGTCCGCACTTTTGTTAGAAACTATCCAATTTTAGTGAGGATTGCGACATGAAAATACCTTCCTGTCTTCATCCGATATTTCGTTAGAAACTATCCAATTTTAGTGAGGATTGCGACTTCTCCCTTCAAAATGAAGGTCTCCTTCTTCTAGGGTTAGAAACTATCCAATTTTAGTGAGGATTGCGACAAACCACTTCTGTTGGAACATTTAAGTCTATTTCTTGTTAGAAACTATCCAATTTTAGTGAGGATTGCGACATTATAAACAGACTAAACATAATCTCGACAACTGTGTTAGAAACTATCCAATTTTAGTGAGGATTGCGACTCCAAAGATTACCATTTAATATTAATGATCTGAGAGATTAGAAACTATCCAATTTTAGTGAGGATTGCGACAATGATTTGATTAGCCTTGTTAAAAAAATCTTCTGTTAGAAACTATCCAATTTTAGTGAGGATTGCGACATTTCATTGTATATTATGATTTCCTCATAATAGTTAGAAACTATCCAATTTTAGTGAGGATTGCGACTGTTGGAGGATAAGATTTAAAGCCTCTTCCTCTCGTTAGAAACTATCCAATTTTAGTGAGGATTGCGACTGTAGCGACTGTATTTTCAAGCCACTGTAGTTGTTAGAAACTATCCAATTTTAGTGAGGATTTAATACGTCTTTTACGTTACCGACACCTGCGAGGTGTCGGTAACGTAAAAACGTGAACGTAATATTTAATCTCTCTTAGATAGGATAAAAGATGAACGAACTTATCATTAAAAAACTGCCGCAAAACCAACAATGAAAATTTAAAAAAAATTTTTTTATATTTTTTGAACTTTTATACGTACTAAATTAGTTTAGCATTTTAACTATGAAAAAACAAGCTACTCTTCCCTGTTCGTACTTTGTTTGGTATGGTGCTGCCATCGCACTCCACAGTGCCCAGCCGCCGCCCCGCTGCCTTGCGCCCTGCCAATGATATACCTTTGATTTTTATTTTTTCAAACACTTAAAAAAACTTTTTCTACACTTATGGAAAATAATATTTTCTATGGTTCTGAGGAGTCGTCTGCCATACACTCCGAAGCCAAATCCGCCTCTTCTTCTAATTTTTCTAACCCAAACCCCACCTTTTCTACTATGAATAACGATAATATTGGTTCGTCCCAACCTCAACAACCCCACCACCACACCGATGACCTTTATAGCCATGAAGTACGCAAGCTCGGCGCAATCACTCGCTTTTTGGCTTGGTGTGGCGGCTCCGATTTGAGTATTTTGAGCCGCTGCCCCGAAAGCGTAGTGAATTTTCATTTATCCACCGGGCTTGTCGTTTGCATTGCTGCTTTGTTTGCATCTTTAAGTATGAGCTACGCCTTGCATCATATCTTTTCCGCCTCCCTCAACAACTATCAAATAGGCGCGTTGGCTTTGCTCTGGGGCTTTTTTATCTTCACCTTAGACCGCTACATTGTGTCGGGTGTTGATAAAAATGTACCTTTTGTGCAACAACTCAAAAGTGCAGCACCGCGTATAGCGATTGCCATTATTTTGTCGCTTATCATCAGCAAGCCCATAGAGCTGTATATTTTCGGCAGCCGAATAGATGCACAGGTGCAGCAGAATGAAATGAACAGCAAACAAACACAGCGAACACAAGTGGATAATATATATAGTTTGGATAAAAAACAAAATGACTTACGGCAAGAAGAGGCAAATTTGAACAACTTGCAGGCGGAGGCGCAGGGCGAGCCGAACAGCACCGAATACCTCAGCAAAAAACGCGAATACGAAAATTGCCGCAAAGAATTTGATAATTTGAAAGTGCAAAACAAGGGAGCTATTGAACGCAAAGAAGGCGAACTCAAAACGATTCGTAACAATCCCGAAAACTATACAATGAGCGAAAGCGGAAAAACAATGTTTGTCAATGATGGCTTGCGGGCGCGTGCCAATGCTTTGAAAGCAGATATAGCGGCTCTGAAAAACGAGCTTGGTGTGAAAGAAAAAGCCTGCGGAACGCTGCAAAATGAAATGAACGAAATGAAGCACACCTACCAAACACAGCAAAAGGAGGCGGCAGAACGCCACCAAATTGTGCTGCAAGGCAAGCAAAAAGAGTATGAAATGGCGCGGGCGCAACACGACTCTACCACAGTGAAAGTAGAAAGTATCAATGAGCGGGCTTTTGGATATAATTTGGTGACGCGCATAGAGGCAATGCACGACCTCACTAAGGAAAACCGCACTATGCTCTTTATATCGCTTGCTTTGTGGATATTGTTTTTGATAATAGAGTTGGCTCCGATTTTGGTAAAATTAATGACAGCAACCTCCTATTACGACCGCCTCAAAGCCCACCGCGACCGCGAAATGGACAGCGACCTCGAAAGCAAAAGTCACCAACATAACATCGACCGCAGCTACAACCTCATTCGCTATGAGAGTACGGAAGTGCAGCGTTTGCGCATACACGAAGCGGCAGTGCAGATGCAAGCCTTTAAGAAATATGCCGAACAGATGGAGCAAGCCCAAAGCCACCTGTTGCAGTTGGTGGAACGCTGGATGGAGCAAATGATGCGTACCAAAGACCCCAAAAAGCAGGAATTATTGTTGCAGAAATTAGATAGCTTGATAGAGAGTTATTTCAAAAACTTCGACCAAGCTAAAACTGCTTTTGACAGCGACTACCCGAAATTCAGGTAAGCGGCACAGTGGGCGGCAGAGACAACAAAGGCAGTGCTGCCACCCACTCCAAAGCCCGATTTTTTTTTCAGAGATAACTTATATTTTTCAAATTTATATTTTTTAATTCCTTAAAAAAAATACTATTTTTATTATGAAAGAATTAGAGAACTACCAAACCCAAAAAGATTTGGCACAGGTGCAGCAAAACGCCATAGCCGCCGGCGAGCGTGCCGCGGAACTCCAACAGCGCAGCCAAAGCCGCATACAGGGGTTTATAGACCGCTTGTTTCCTACCTTGCAGCAAAAACACGCCAACAATGTAGCGAAGGAAATTTATAGCAACGAGCTTGCCCTATCGCGGCAGAATAATGAGCATAGCCGCGCCCTGCTACAGCAATATTTAGACAGCAAGTTGCAAGCCGCCGCCGCCGAACTGCGCCACAAACTCAGCCTCTACGAGCTGCGCCAATACGAAGCCCTCCGCCGCGAAGTGCTGGAAGCCATAGAGCGTTGCTACACCGAATTTGACGACTACTTCGCCCGCACCGAAAGTATCAAAAATGAGCGAAATAAGGAGCGTGTGCTCAAAACCTTAGAAAGCATCGCCGACCAAAGCCTCAACCTCCTCGAAAGCAAACTCAACGAAATGGAAGCGATGGTGAATAAAACGCTGCGTTGAGCGAGGCTTTTTGTACCCTTTTTATTATTTTTTTAAACTCTTTTTTTTCAAATACTTTAAACAACCGCTAAATGAATCAACCACATACTTTTGAGGCACTTCTCGAACAACTCCCCCAATTATTAGAAACCCGCCAACAACAACTGTTGCAACTGCGAGCGAGCTTGGAAAAGCTGCGCCAAACACAACTTCCTTCGGGAAGCAAGGCGCAGGGGCAGCAATATGCCGCACAATTTGCAGCCCTACTGCACGATAATTTGTTGCAGCTACACCAGCAGCAGGAGCAAAATATCAGCAATTATCTCGCCCTCGCCGAAGCTATTCTGAAACAAATGCAGGATTTTAAGACGCAATTTGACAAAAACTGGACACAAAGCCTGCATATCCAGAGTGCGAGCTTGCAAGAGCGTAGCCAAAAAACCCTCCTCGAAGCCGCACACCGCTTTTATGAAACCCAACTCGCCGCCCTGCGCCAACACTTGTAACAGTCGGGCATTATATGAACACAGCACCAAAGGGTAAACAAAGTAAAAAATAAACAAATCATTATCAATGTGTTAGAAAAAAATCTGTGATATGCGGCTACAACTTATACAATAAATTTATTATCATTGTAAAAAAATATTTCTTTTTATTGAACCAACTATTTTATGATAGCTCTAACAAACTCCCAACAAACTCCCATTGTTCGCGTAGCCATTTTTATTGACTACGACAATTTTAGCATCAATTTTAAGGAGCATTTTAGCCCCTTCCATGTTACCAAAAGTGTGTGGGCGGCATTAAATGAACTCTTGCTCAAATATTACAAAGAAAATTTTTTGGAGGAGTACGAGCAATTAAAACATGTAGGCACTTGGCTCTGTGTGGCTCCGCACGACAGCACCGAAGGCATTGAAGAAAAACACAATACTTTTGATTATATAGACCGATTGCCGGGCAATATAATGAAATACGGAACGCGGGTATATATTACCTCGCCCGAGGGCAAAAAAGGAACCCGCGAAAAAGGCGTAGATACCGAAATTGTGTGCCAGATGCTGATGGGTGCTTTTCAGGATCATTATGATACAGTTGTTTTGTGCAGCGATGATAACGACTATATCCCTGCGGTAAAGCGCTTGCAAGATGTATTTGGAAAGCCCGTAATTCAGGCGGGTTTTAATTCACGATCCAACTTGCGGGCGATGTGTTATGGGCATATTACATTAGAAGACAAAGAAGATAATTTTTGGCTCTACCTGCGCAATTTATTCTATATATTAGCGGGCGGCGGCGATTTGGAAATGGAAGAAATTGTGGCTATCGCCAAAGCCAATAAGGTGCCTGTGAAAGACAAAAAATTGACTTGGGGAGCTAAATTGAGCGACTATACCAAAGAGTTGGAAAACAAGGCACACATCTATCTCGGCATTGAACTGACGGAGGACATCGAGCCGCCCAAGCACTATATCGGCATTGACCACCACAACGAGCGCGTACATAAAAGAAGTGCACTGGAACAGGTGGCAAAATATTTGGGCATCACCTTAGACCGCCGCCAGCAACTCATCGCCGCCAACGACATGGGCTATATTCCGGCTATGAAAAAACTCAACGCCACCGTCGAAGAAATCGCCGACATTCGCCGCGCCGACCGCGCTGCCCAGGGCATCAGCGAAGCTGACGAGCGAGCAGCCGAAAAAGCCATTGCCACCCACCTCAGCATCAGTCCCAACGGAATGGCAATTATTCGTGCTTTGAGCAATAAATTTGCGCCCATCACCGATGCACTCTACGAACAATACAGCGAACTGCTTATTCATACTGCCGATGAACTCACCTACTACGGCAAGCGAGCGGCAGAATTGGCAAAGGTATATGCCCACCTCATCAAGCAGCGGCAAGCTTATGTGGGTAGTGGCTACTTTGGTATTGCGCGGGGTGTTTTTGCCGAAGCCGACTTATTGCGCATCGTGGAGCACATTGCCGCCGGTTAAAAAATACCGCCGCCGCCAAGCGTGCAAAAGGCTCGACGGCGTTTTTTTCACCATCTATCCTTTAAAAAAATGTATAGCCAACACACCTTTATTTTTCCTTTTAAATGGGAATGTAAAACAAAAAAAACAAACCCATCTTTTTCGGAGCGCACTGATTTGAAATCCTTTCAAAAAGCCCTATTACCTCAAACCGATAGAGCCTTACCTCTTCCCTACTGGGACTCTGAAATTTTTGAAATGAATTCTGCTAATTTTGGAAATTATACTTATTTCTACGATTATGCCCGAAAAGCTCTTTTTTATACCAAAGAAGATAAAGGTATTTTGCGAAAATTCAGCTACAAAATACCACCACACACCCAAAACACCTACGAAATTGTTGTTTGGAAAGAAAAAAACGCCCAAAAAGATACCTATACCTTACAAGTTGAAAAAATAGAACTTTTTGCCTACGGCAGTGGAGTGGCAATACTCGTGTTTTTTCTCAAAAATAACGATTACAGTACTCCCGAAGACATTTTACGCATCAACGAATTTGGTAGGCGTATTTATCCGCAATATACAATAGAGGGAGGAATACAAGCCACAAAAGCCAATTTTTTGGCAGATAGCATCACCTTGAAAATAGGCGAAAAAGTATTAAGTGACTGTTTTGAAGCAGCATATCATTTAGATAAATTTAAACTAAATACTCAAATGCCTTTGCGATTGCCGCATTTTATTATGGGTATTTTGGGCGAAAAATTCAAGGAGCAGGGTAAATTATTATATCAAGGAGAGATTGCCATATCACCCATTATAGATGACAGAATGTTTGTGGTTGCGGTGTATCGTGAAGATGGCTATGCGTGTGAATTGGGGATTTTTGATGATAATGAAAATGCCTACCGTTATGCCAGCAGCGATTTTTGGTATAAATATGTATTTGTGGACAAACAAAGCCCAAGCATCAGAAACCGCTTGATGAAAAACACCGAACTTGAAAAAGCCACCTATGCCCGCTGGGTGGAAGACAAGCAACTTTACGGCATCAGCCGCTATTCGTTTATGGTACTCACGAATCGTAGCAACGACTGGCTACCTGATGTAGTAAATCGCATTTATTTTCCGTTTATATTATTGTGTTTGGTGCAACGCGCTTCTGTTTTGAGGTTTTCGGGGGAGGCAGCATTGGCTTTGAGTGAAAAGAATGATGATAGCAAAAACACCCGTGTTAAACAGGTTTATGAAGAGTATATACATTTTATCAATCAAATTTATTTTAGGGAAATAACGGCGCAGGAGCAAGGCATAGAGCTATACGATAAATTGCAAGAGGTGATGCGTATAGAAAAACACGCCCAAGATTTAGACCGCGAAATAGCCGAGTTTCACCAATATCTGAGCAACCACGAAGCCCTCCGACTGACACAACTGGCAACTTGGTTTTTGCCCGCCACTTTGATTTTTTCCATTGCCGGAATGAACCACTTGCGCGAGGTAGATGCTTCGCAGGGTTTATATTCTCTTTTTTATTGGGATTTTTGGATACCTACTATCCTGAGCATTTTACTAACGGTTTGCGTTTGGCTTTGGTTTAAATATAAAAAACCTAGTTAGTCGAGTTCGGAGATACCCACCCTGTAAAAAAAACTGCTTATTTCTGTACAAAAAAATTCATATAAAATACGGGGGTTTTATTTATTCATTTTTTTAACAACCAAAAATTAAAATCTTATGAATTCAAATTTCAAATTGTCGTTTAAGTTGAAGCAACACAGTCCGCTGATACACTTTCAGCACGAGCAGACAGGAGCCACTCTCCGAGCCACCGAACTAAAACCGAAATTGGACAGATTTATTTTGGAGGAAATGGGGGGCAAAGAAAAAATACCCAAAGCGTGGTTTATCAGAGATACGGAGGCACTGAATTATAAGGTGCGAGTGGAGGCGGAGAACGCAGAAGAACAATTTTTTATATGCAGTGGCACCACTAAAAAAATTGAAAGGAATAAAGAAATTTTGAAAAATAAATTAGGTAAACAAGTTGAGTATTTGCAAGAAACCCAATACTTCGCTGATAATCAATTTTTGACTAAAGAAAAAATAACTGAAACTAAACTTGGAGTAATGCACAGCAGTATCAGCGTTCATATTTTTTCTTTTCATCTTGACTTATTAGAGGTTTTAAAAAAAGACAACCAATTGTTGCTCAAAAAATTCTTTGCCTCTGAAAATTTTGGCACAAGGCAGAGCAAGGGTTTTGGGTGCTTTCAAGCAGCAGAAATAAAAGAGCAAGAGTTGATAGAGTTGTGGAAAACAATACCCCAAATAAAGGGTATATTTTTTAGAAAATTCGGCAACAAAGATCTCAAGGACAATCTGCTGCAAACAATAGCAAAAGATTATTCCCTACTTAAAAGAGGATACAACGGTGAGGAATCTAAATTGTACGAGTATATGTTGTGTAAACCAAAAAAAATAATTTGGGAAAAAACAATCATACAAAAATATTTAAAGTTAGCAACGCAAAATCCTAAGAAGACGGATGCCTGCCCTGAGCCGAATGAAAACTACAAATATGTGCGGGCTTTGTTGGGGCTGGCAGAGCATTTTGAATTTAAAGAATTAAAATTAATTGTAAAAATTAAAGATACCTCAGACGATAAGATAGACCGCTTCAGGTCGCCATTGCGCTATGTGATTTTTGGAAGTAGTATTTTTCTATTGGTTTATGACATTCCTGCAATATTACATACCAAAAAAGACGGAACGGCAAGGAAATTTAAGTTTTCCTTTGAAGGTCGGGAAGGAGCATTTTGTCTTGAAATCCCCAGAGATTTCAATCTTGTAGATTTTATTGAAAAAAAAGCTAATTATGGCAAAAATCTAAAACAAAACAAATCTCAATAATAAAATATGTCACACTACCTCGCCCTCACCATAGGTCCCATCTATAAAACCCTGCTCAAAGCGCACAGCACCCGCGAAATATGGATGTCGAGCTATTTTTTCTCGGTACTGATGGAGTACCTATATGCCGAAGCCAAAAAGTACGGCGATATTATACTGCCCACGCCCCCCACTCAAGCCCCTGCCGATGGTGCGGGCATCTATCCCGATAGGCTCTTGATGATACTAGACGAAAAGCACACGGGCATCAACGCTCGTACAGACATCATCGATCCCGCCTTAAACAAATTGAGCAAGGATATTGATATTTCTTTGCAACACCTGAAAAGCTATGTGCAAATACACCCAATAATATTGAGCGAAGAGCAGTTGAAAAGCATAGATTTTAAAGAAAAAAGCCCTATCCACCGCCTCAATCACCTACTCGACTGTGCCGAACTCAACCCCCACTACGCCCGCAGTGCCGATGCTGCCATAGACGACCTTTTTAATTGGAAAATGGCTGAGGCACTCAACAAAAAAGCATACGGAGTAGGCAGAAAAGGCTTCCCCTCTATCCTTGAAATATCGGCACAGGCGAAATATAATGAATTAGATGCCCCTTTGAAAAAATTATTGAACAGAGATGCTGAAGATGAATTACTAAACATTTGGATAGCCACCCTGCCCACCCACAGTAAATACATCGCTATTTTGCGTGCCGATGGTGATAATTTAGGACAATATATCGGCTCTTTAGGGGAAGATATAAGAGCCATAAAAAATTTATCCCAAAAAATTTCCGACTATTCGGTAGGGCTGTCAGAGGAGATTAACAAGTTTGGTGCTAAGTGCATCTACATCGGTGGCGACGACCTGCTCTGTTTTGCACCCCTGCGCAACCACGAAGGAAAAACTGTGTTTGAACTGATTGATACTATTAACAAAAACTCTCATCAATCTTTTAATGATATAAACGAAAACAACAAAAATAAGCTATCGCTCTCCTTTGGCTTGTCTATCACCTACTACAAATATCCGATGAACGAGGCATTACAGTTGTCTTACTCCTTGCTTTTTGAGAAAGCCAAAAAGGTGTCGGGCAAAAACGCCCTTGCATATCAAGTGCTGCAACACAGCGGGCAAGTGCGCGATATTGAATTGAGTATGGAAAAAGAATTTAGGCATTTCATAAAGCTACTCGACAACTACAAAGACAAGGAACTCCTGCAATCTGTTATCCACAAATTTATGGAAGACGAGGTTACCATCGATGCTTGTTTGAATAGCGAACACCGCCGAACTCGCCTCACCGCTTATTTTGATAATCATTATTTGATGTCAGATAAAATGAAACAAGAACAGGAGGTTTTTGTAGCCGCTGCCCGCGACCTCACCCTGGAACTACACCAAAAGACAGAAAAAAATACCCGCACTTCATTGCAAGTGAATACCATTTTACGAACCCTAAAATTTTTAAAAAATGACGAAGCAATACCTGTTCAAAATTAAACCCTTAGACCGCTATTTTTTTGGTACAGAAAATCGCCGTATGCGGGCTATGAACGAAGAAGAAAAAGAAGCCGAAACCGCCAATTACTTTTTGCACTCCTCTCCTTTTCCTTCGCCTACTACGCTGCTGGGCAGTTTGCGCTACTTTTTTTTAAAAAATGTAGCAGCAGCAGCCGTTTTTAAAGACAATAAAATACAAGATAAAGACCAGGCAGCAGCACTCATCGGGGCAAAGAGTTTTAACCTTAATCAGGAAAATTCCTTCGGAGCGATTCAATCGGTGTCGGAGGTTTTTCTGCTCAATGCGCAGGGAGAAGCATTTTTTTGTGCTGCCTTTTGATGCTTGGAACCATTCATTTGGTTTGAAGCAAATAGACGGCACGGCTATTTACTACCTCAAAGGCTACAACAGCAAGGAACATTATGAGCCACTTTATGGTTCGCAACAAGGAAAAACAGTTGAACACGACAAAATTTTTAAAGAAGCTATCCAGATAGGTAATTTTGCTGCCAATAAAAACCAGCAAGGGGAGGAGGGCTTTTTTAAAACACAATATTATACCTTGGCAAAAGAATGGGCTTTTGGGATAGTGATGAAAACCACAGCAAGCATCGACGATCTCTCCAAAAAGTATTACTTACACATCGGTGGCGACCGCAAATTATTTGAAATAACAGTCACTGAGGCTACCATTGAAAAACCCGACTATCAGGCATACAGCCACCCGAACCTGCATAAATTACTGCTATTGTCGGATACCTTGCTGCCCAAAACAGAGACACAGCCCGCCGCCGACTTTGCCATTGCTTCAACTGCCGAATTCAGGCATTTGCGCAGTAGTATAGAACAAACCCAAAACTACTACAATCGCACCAAACGGGGTGATGCACAGGCTAACCTACAGCCTACCAAAACGCTATACACCGTGCTGCAAAGGGGTTCTGTTTTTTATTTTTCTGAACAAAAAAACTGTGAAGCATTTGCACAATTTTTGAATTTCAATAAGCTGCCTACAGTAGGCTTTAACCGATACATCATCATTTCACCTTCTCAAAAAAACAATTAAAAATTAATCTCTTATGAAATATCATTTTTTCGTATTACGCAGCCTCACCAATATGCATGTGGGCAGTGGTCAATCTTCTTATGGCATTGTGGATAATATTGTGCAGCGCGACCCTCTCACCAACTATCCCATAATTCACAGTTCCAGTATCAAAGGTGCTTTTCGCGTTTGGGCAGAAGCACAAAAAGTAAAGGAAGCAGACATTAACACCATTTTTGGCAATAAAAATAACGGCAACGACGATACCTCCTCCCGTCAACCGGGTTCGCATATTTTTTTCCCTGCCCGCTTACTCAGTTATCCTATGCGCAGCAATATGGCGCACTATTTCAACGTTACTAGCACCGAAATTTTGAAGGAGCTAAACGAAGATTTGCAGCGTTTTAAAGTTGATTTGAATCATATCAAAATACAAACAGATGTAAGCGTAGAAAAAAACAAGCCCATTACAGATGATATCTCCCTGCAAGGTGCTAATATAGAATCGCATCTTATTGTATTACAGCAACAGCAACACAATATCAGCGCAGCCGATATATTGGGCAATAAATTGGTATTGATGCACTCCGATAATTTTAAAGAAATTGTGTCGCGCTTGCCCATTATTTCGCGCAACCACTTAGAAAATGGTATGAGCAAAAACCTCTTTTATGAAGAAGTAGTGCCGCGCCAGAGCTATTTTGGCTTTTTTATAGCGGCAGAACAACTGCACGATATATTCAAAAGCAACGAGCCTATTCAGATAGGAGCAAATGCCACCGTTGGCTATGGTTTCTGCGAACTTAAACAAATTTCTTCACCTCAAAACTCCCAAGCATAACTTATGGACACACGAATCAACGATTTTATTCCTACAGCCATAAAATTATTGGAGGAAGCCGCCAAGCCCAATAACAGTTTGTACGGTATTTATGAAGGAAACGAAATCAAAGGCATTTACGAGAGCTACCTCTCGCAGTTTGGTCCCATGGCGATACAACTCGGTATGCGCAGCACCTTCGCCGTTTATTACAACAATGAAAACAAAGGCGATGGTAACCGAAAGTACATCTTGGAATTGATATACAAAGTAGTATCGTCTAAAACCAGCTATAATCATTGGATTAGAGACATTTTATGCAGCGAACCCAACTTTGCCAAAGAAGAAGAAATATTAGATGCTTCGGTGGCACTCAAAAGAGCCATACGTACCTTTTCTCTCACCTCAAAAAACGATAACTTATGAACACAAACACAAACATCGGCTGGTACTACTACCGCGAATATTTCAACTTAACGAATCTAGATAAAGTTATTATAGATGAAGCGGTAGCTAACTTTGAAAAAAAGAATAAGAATATTACAAACACTCCTTTTGTAGTAGAACCACTTTACAAAGCGAGCAAAGGCTTAATCCTGCTTCGTATGGAAACCACCTACCCTGGCTTGTTGATGGGTGCAGGCTACGCCCACGAAATAAAAGCAGAGGGCGAACTAAAACTCGGACTTAGTTTTGACCACACTACGGGCTTACCCTACCTGCCCGGCAGCAGCGTAAAGGGTATTTTGCGCTCCGCCTTCCCAAAATGGGATAGCGACCCCACTACCCCCGAAAACATCAAACGAGCAAAAAATGAATATATCTATGACTATTTACAAGGGCAAGAAGCCAATTCTGAGCAAAAAAAGCAACAAGTTATTGCTTGGGAACAGTATATTTTTGAAGGAAAAATTTTGAAGCAAAACAACAAAGACAAAGCAATACAAGTGCCTTTGTATGAACGCTTTATTTTTTTAGATGCTTATTTAGAACAGGGCGATGCGGCGGGTAAAATATTGGGTACTGATGCCATTACACCGCATATTCACAAAGACAAAAGCTACGAAGAAGCACTCTTGAAAAATCCTGTACCAGTGGCTTTTTTAAAAATACTACCCGAAGTGATAATTTGCTTTCCGTTTCAAATACCCGAAACGATACCGAAAGAGTTGGAACTTGATGAAGCAAAAATCAGAAATTTGTTTATTAATATCCTCAAAGACTTCGGCGTAGGCGCAAAAACCAATGTAGGTTATGGAAATTTGAAAGATCTGGATGAATCAAAAAAAAATGAAACTACTACTATTCAGCATCGCAAACAAGAGCAAAACCCGAGTATATCAGAGCGTCTAAAAGCACCATCACTGCCACTGTCGGGTAGTCTCTAATGTGCTGCAAAAAAATGGAGTACTGCCTTTTGCGAAATACTTCATCTTTTTTATAAAAAGTGATAGATTAATCCTTCATTTTCTGGGCATCTTCCAAAAATTTCGCCAATCCGATGTCTGTAAGCGGGTGTTTGAGCAAGCCCATAATAGAATCCAAAGGACAAGTAACCACATCAGCACCTACTTCAAAAGAACGAATAATATGAAGCGGGTTGCGAATGGAAGCTGCCAAAATTTCGGTGGCGATGCCGTGAGTGGTATAAATACCCGCAATTTGCTCAATGAGTTGTACGCCGTCCCAGTTGCTGTCGTCAATGCGCCCGATAAAAGGCGACACATAAGTAACCTCGCTTTGGCAGCCAAAATAGCCTGTCCTGCCGAGAAAACAAGCGTACAATTGGTGCGTATGCCCTGCTCCGTAAAAATAGCGAATCGCCTTGATGCCGTCTTTAATCATCGGCACTTTTACGACAATATTATCCGCAATTTCGGCGAGTGTTTCACCTTCGCGCACGATGCCTTCGTAGTCGGTGGCGAGTACTTCTGCACTTACATCGCCGTCACCGAGCAAGTCGGCAATGGTTTTGTAGTGTTGCAATACGGCGCGTTCACCTTTGATGCCCTCTTTCGCCATCAGCGAAGGGTTGGTAGTTACGCCGTCCAAAATACCTAAATCCAGTGCTTGTCGGATATGCGCCACATTGGCAGTATCAATAAAAAATTTCATGAAAAAAATGTTATTTATATGTTAAATTTTACAGGTATATTTTTATTATTCAGCAAATATTTGATTTTTAAAAATACTTAAAATCGTGGCGATACTGAATTTTTAATAAAGTATAATACATCAGTTTAATGGTGTTTTCAATATCATCGCGGTGCGCCATTTCTACGGTGGTGTGCATGTAGCGCAAAGGCAGCGACAACAAAGCCGACACTACACCTTTTCCGCTGTATGCAATAGCATCGGTATCTGTGCCGGTACTCCGCGAAACTGCTTCTCGCTGAAAAGGCAGATTTTGTTCCTGAGCCGTTTCGATGATTAAATTCAACAATTTATTATGTACTGCCGGAGCATACGCCAGCATAGTCCCTTTGCCGCAGGCAAAATCGCCCTTTTCGGTTTTGCTAATCATCGGAGTAGTAGTATCGTGCGCCACATCGGTGACAAGTGCCACATCGGGTTGCAGGTATTGAGCGATCATTTGTGCTCCGCGCAAGCCCACTTCTTCCTGCACCGAATTTACGACATAGAGGCTGTAAGGCAATTTTATCTTGTTTTCGTGCAAAAGCCGCGCCACTTGCGCAATCATAAAGCCGCCAATGCGGTTGTCCACAGCCCTGCCGCAAAAATACCTGCCGCCGTTGAGTTCGGTGAGTTCATCTTGATAAGTGACCACGCAGCCAATATGTACGCCCAAATCTTCCACTTCCTGCCGCGAGTCGCAGCCGCAATCAATGGTGAGGTTGCTCACTTTGGGGCTTTCTTCTTTGGCGGCATCGCGCAAATGAATGGCAGATAACCAAAAACCCCCTCTACTTTTCCTTTGGGCGTATGAATAAACACCCGTTTGGAGGGTGCAATCTGATGATCCATACCGCCATTGCGCAGCACATATATCAAACCATTGTCGCTGATATAATGCACCATCCACGAAATTTCGTCAGCATGTGCTTCTATCACCACTTTATAGTCGTTGTCGGGGTTGATAATGCCGTAAGCAGTACCATAAGCATCGCAGTGTTGCTTTTGCGTATAGCGTTGCATATAATTCAACCAAATTTGCTGCCCTTTCGCCTCGTGGCTGGTAGGCGAAGGATTGTTGAGATATTCGTATAAAAACCGCCGTGCGGCTTCGTCAAAAAATGACAGATTTTTTTTCATCTGAAATTAAAATATAAAAATACAAAGGTAAAGATATGCAAATTAAAGCATAGATTTTGAATTTTAAAAAGCGAAAAGGATTTATTGATATATAAAATAAGCGGCACAGTGATTATTTTGTGTTTTTTAAAAATAATATAAATCTGTGCTTTTAAAGTTAAAATAAAAAATATATCTTTGCGCTCCGAAATTCAGTTACCTGTTCATCAGTTTGGAACTGAAACGTTTATTTATTAAACAATTTTAAAAAAAAAACAATTTTTTATGCGGTTAAATTACGTCTTCAAAGACACGGAAGAAAAAGAAAACCTTTTATCACATTGTAGCCGCCGATGCGCGTTCCCCCCCGCGATGGTGCTTTTATTGAGCGTGTAGGCTATTACAACCCTAACACACAGCCCGCTACTATTGAATTAGATGTAGATGCTGCTTTGCGTTGGTTGCAAATGGCGCACAGCCCACCGATACCGTACAGGCTATTTTGTCTTATACAGGTGTGTTGTACAAAAAACACTTGCAACGTGGTGTGAGCAAAGGTGCTTTGACACAAGAGCAAGCCGATGCCAATTTTTCAAAATTCATCGCCGACAGAAGTGCAAAAATCCAAAACCGTATCCAAACGCTCAAAGATAGCCGTCAGCAGCAATTGGGCAAACAAGATGCTGCCGAAGTAGAAAAACGCAACCAAAGAGCCGCCGAAGCCAAAAAAGCTTTGGAAGTAGCTGCTGCGCCGGTTGAAGAACCTGCCGCTAATATTTTGGAAGTAGCTGCTGCGCCGATTGAAGAACCTGCCGCTGATATTGTTGCCGATACCCCTGCCGAAGAAAGCAGTGCTGCGGAATAGTAGCATTTGGGGATAAAAACAAAATTGTAGTTTTTTTTTCTATAAAAGGAGGCTTCGCTGAATTTCCTGGCGAAGCCTCCTTTTTAACTCTTCTTTCGTTCCACGCCAAGCAGAGCGCAAGTGCATAGCCCGCCGCCGCCAACATCAAAAACGGCAACGCTACATAATCTTGTTGGTAATAAGCCGCCGCCAATGCTGCCAACAATAGCAGCAGCATTGAATATTCTCCTTTATATGCAATAAAAGTACGGTACTGTAAAAACGTAGCCTGTGCTATCACTGCTTTTGGGGTGCGCAAAAGGCGTTTTGATGCCGCGCCAACCCTGCCATACCGCACCCGTATTGTACCACGACAGCCCCAAAAACATCACCGAAAACATCACAAACAAACTCAAAAAAGAACGGCGCGGCTGTGGGTCGCAGCGATACATTTGTGCATAACAAAAGGCATAGAGCAAAGTAGTGACGCTAAAAAAAGAACTAAATTGTAAAATGGGAGCAATGGCAGGTACGAGCGGTTTTAAAAATACCAGCAAAATATTGCATATTGTGAGCAGCCACAGCACTGCAAACAAAGTGCTCCCGCCCAAATGCAAAGTACCTTGTATTTTGTTTTGCCAAGACACTTGTTTATTTTTCCAGAGCGAAGGCAACAATTTCACAAAGTTTTCCGCACCTCCTTTGTTCCAGCGAAATTGCTGCGAACGCAGCGCACTCAATTCGCGGGTAGTTCGGCGGCTACCTGAATATCGGGAACATACCGCATTTGCCAGCCCTGCAACTGAGCGCGATAGCTCAAATCTAAATCTTCGGCGAGGGTATCGCTACTCCAATTGCCGGCTGCGACGATACAACTTTTGCGCCACATACCGGCAGTGCCATTAAAATTAATAAAATGCCCTGCCTCCTGTCTGCCGCTTTGTTCCAAAGTAAAGCAGGCATCTAAGGCAAAGGCAAAACCCGGGGGAGCCACGAAGCAGAGCCATGAGATGCGACCAACGCGTTTGAGCATACCCAATTGCGGGTACTGCTGAAAATAAGGCACAAAGCGCAGCCAATCAGAGCAGGTATAAAATCAGCATCAAAAATAGCGATGAGTTCGCCCTGTGCCGCAGGCAACGCGCCGCCCGCAATGCTCCCGCTTTAAATCCTTTGCGGTGAGGGTGCAGGTGCTCCGGCACAAAACCTCTTTGTAGGAGTTGTGCCGCCTGTTGAGTGCAAAGAGCAGTAGTAAAAATGTCGGTGGAGTCGTCTAAAATTTGGATATGCAGTTTTTCTTTTGGATAATCAAAAGCAGCGATATGTTGCAGGAGTCGTGTCGCCAAAGCACCTTCGTTGTAAATCGGCAATTGAATGGTAATATGCGGCAAAGCTCAGCAAAGGGGGGAGGGAGAAGAAACAGAGGCAGTGCGCGAATAAAATGGCGGGTTAAATGCAATAAAGATAAAGAGTAGATGAAAAATATCATCAAACAGCACACATATAATATAACAACGCCAAGAGCAATTATCATTATCCACATAAAAAAAACAAAGGAACAATATTTTTGATGATGATTAAAAACTATCGGCAGGCTATCTTAAATAATAAATTTTATAAGATTCTGTTACGGCAATGTTAAAACAATCTCTTAGCTTTGTAAAACAATTGTGCGGTTTTTTGAATAAATTTTTATTAAACAATATAAATATGCAAAATCTATTGATAATAAATATAAAACAAATAGTGTTGTTTTTTGTGTGGGCTGCTGGATAAGGTACCTCCATTGCGCAGGCACAATGTTGCGGGGTGAGTAATCAGCATAAAAAACGCTCGGTGTGCCTTGAAAACGACAGCACCAAAGCGGCGTTTATCACCGAACTCAACCAATACGATATGATTGTGGAAGCCACCGTAATTGCCGAAAGCGATACGATTTATCTGAACACCGAAGGCTACGATATATATTATAATCCCGAACGCCCTTATATTTTGCAAACTTTAAAGATACCGTTTATTCAAAGGAAATATAAGCAGCGATACCTTACAAATTTTGACACTTTACAATGGAGCAACGCTGGCAGATAAAAAATTGGGTAAAATGAATCAAAGAAGTTCGGGATCTAAGCAAGTATTTGGATATAAAACAGGCGATACGGAATTTTTATGCTGTATAATACAGAAGAAAACAAAAGCGTATTGCGGCAGGCTCTACACGGGCGCACGGATAAGGTAAAAGAAGGTATAGATATTAACACCTGCTTTGGTCA